>QKGW01000028.1 GCA_003250275.1 Alphaproteobacteria bacterium | reverse complement strand
GCTTCTGATCGCCGGTCTGGTGCTGCTCGTCCTCGCCGATCTGACGCTGGCGGGCGCGACGGGCGTTCTCGCGATCGGCGGCGGCGCGGCGTTCTGGGGCCTGCACATGGGGTTCACCCAGGGGCTGTTCCTCGCGATCGTCGCGGATCTCGCGCCGCCGGAGCTACGGGGCACGGCCTTCGGCGTGTTCAATCTGATCACCGGTCTGGCGCTGCTCGCCGCGAGCGTGATCGCGGGCGCGCTCTGGGATTTCTGGGGGCCGCAAGGGACCTTTCTCGCCGGTGCGGCGTTCGCGGCGGCGACCATCCTCGGACTGTTCGCCGTCCGGGCGCGCCTGAAATCGGCGGGGCGCCGCGCGGAGATGCCGTCGTAGCGGCGCGGCGGTCAGACCGCCGCCCGTTCCTCCGCCGCGACCGTGGAGAACAGGTCGCGGAATTCCGCGATCACCAGGTCCGGGCATTCTTCCGCGAGGTAGTGGCCGCCGGGCAGCGCGTGGCCGCCGACGCGCTCGGCGCGCTGGCGCCACAGCGCGAGCGGGTCGAAGCACTTGCCGATGATGCCGTTGGCGCCCCACAGCGCGCGCACCGGCATCGGCAGCTTGAACGCGCCGTCGGCGTCGTCGTGGTCGATGTCGATCAAGGCGGCGGCGCGGTAGTCCTCGCAACTGCCGTGGATCGTCGCCGGGTCGGCGAAGCAGGCGAGGTATTCCTCCAGCGCCTCGGGGGCGAAAGGGGTCATCCCGGCGGAGCCGGAGCCGCACTTCTTGCGCCAGTAGGCCTCGGGGTCCGCGCCGATCATCCGCTCGGGGAACGGCGCCTTCTGGATCAGGAAGAACCAGTGCCAGTAGGCGCGCGCGAACGCCTCGGTGGTGTTGCGGTACATCTCGCGGGTCGGCGCGATGTCGAGGGTGGCGAGGGCGCGCACGCGGTCGGGGAAGTCGGCGGCGAGGCGGTGCGCCACCCGCGCGCCGCGGTCGTGCGCGCCGACGAAGAAGCGCTCGGCCCCGAAATGGCTCATCGCCGCCGCCATGTCCGCCGCCATCGCGCGCTTGGAGTAGGGGGCGTGGTCGTCGGTGGTGGCGGGTTTCGACGACCGGCCGTAGCCGCGCAGGTCGGCGCAGACGACGGTGTAGTCGCGCGCGAGGTCGCGGGCGACGCGGTGCCACATCGCCGAGGTCTGCGGGTAGCCGTGCAGCAGCAGGACCGCGGGTCCGTCGCCGCCGACGCGGCAGAAGATCTCGATGCCGTCGCCGGTGGCGACGCGGTGTTCGGAAAAGCCGGGAAACAGCGTGGCGGTCGCGGACATGGTCTCACCCCATCGGCTGGAAACGCATGTCCTCAAGATAAGCCCTGCGCCGCCGGAAATTATGCGCGATTATTATAAAATGCTTTGCGATTAATCCCGGGCGCGCCGGTCCCTACCTTGCGGGAAAGGGTCTTTGCCAGGGAGGCCGCCATGCCCCGCACGCTCTACCGCAAGCTCGTCGACGCCCACACCGTCCGCCGTCTCGACGGCGGCGAGGTGCTGCTCGGCGTCGACCTGCACATCATGAACGAATACACCAGCCCGCAGGCGTTCGCCGGGCTCGCCGAGGCGGGCCGCTCGGTGTTCCGCCCGGGCGCGCATCTGGCGGTGGTCGACCACGTCAACGCGACGCGCCGGAACGCGGCGGGCGACGACGACGGCCGCCTGCTGATCGAAACCCTCGAAGCCAACTGCCGCGCCCACGGCATCGCGTTCTACGGTCTCGGCGATCCGCGCCAGGGCATCGAGCACGTCGTGGTGCCCGAGCAGGGGCTCGCGCGTCCGGGCATGGTGATCGCCTGCGGCGACAGCCACACCACCACCTACGGCGCGTTCGGCGCGCTCGGCTTCGGCATCGGCACCTCCGAGGTCGCGCACGTGCTCGCCACCCAGACCCTGGTCTACGCCCCGCTCAAGGATTTCCGCATCGTCGTCGAGGGCGCGCTGCCGCTCGGCGTCGCCGCCAAGGACGTCGCGATCGCGGCGGTCGCGGCGGTGGGCGCGGGCGGCGCGAACGGCTACGCGGTGGAGTTCGCCGGTTCGGCGGTCGCGAGCCTCGACCTCGCCGGGCGGATGACGCTGTGCAACATGGCGGTGGAGCTGGGCGCGCGCGCCGCGCTGATCGCCCCCGACGAGGCGGTGTTCTCCTGGCTGCGCGGCAGGCCGCAGGCGCCCGCCGACCTCGACGCGGCGATCGCCGCCTGGCGCGGCCTCGCCTCCGACGCCGATGCGGCGTTCGACCGCGAACTGGCGCTCGACGCCGCGGCGATCGCGCCGCTGGTCACCTGGGGCACCTCGCCCGACCAAGCGGCGGCGGTGACCGCGCGGGTCCCCGATCCGGCGGCGGAGTTCGACCCGGCGCGCCGCGCCGCGGCCGAGCGCGCGCTCGCCTACATGGGCCTCGCGCCCGGTCAGGCGCTCGCCGAAATCGCGATCGACCGCGCCTTCATCGGCTCGTGCACCAACAGCCGCATCGAGGATCTGCGTGCCGCGGCGAAGGTGCTGCGCGGCCGCCGCGTCGCGCCGGGGGTGACGGCGGTGGTGGTGCCGGGCTCCAACCGCGTGCGCGCCGAGGCCGAGGCGGAAGGGCTCGACGCGGTGTTCCGCGCCGCCGGGTTCGAGTGGCGGCCCGCCTCGGGCTGCTCGATGTGCCTGGCGATGAACGACGACGTGGCGCGTCCGGACGAACGCCTCGCCTCGTCCACCAACCGCAACTTCGAGGGCCGCCAGGGCCGGGGCGCGCGCACCCACCTGATGAGCCCGGCGATGGTCGCCGCCGCGGCGGTGGCCGGGCATCTCGCCGACGTGCGCGCGTTTTCCGGGGAGGTTTGAGATGGACGCCGTTTCGATCGTCGCGGGGATCGCCGCGCCGCTGCCGCAGCCCAACGTCGACACCGACGTGATCATGCCCAAGCGCTTCCTCAAGACCGTCACCCGCGCCGGGCTGGCGCAGGGGGTGTTCGCCGACCTGCGCTTCGATGCCGCGGGGGCGGAACGCCCCGAGTTCGTGCTCAACCGCGCGCCCTGGCGCGGCGCGCCGATCCTCGTCGTTGGCGACAACTTCGGCTGCGGCAGCTCGCGCGAGCACGCGGTGTGGGGGCTCGCGCAACTGGGGGTGAAGGTGCTGCTCGGCACCACCTTCGCCGGGATCTTCTTCGACAACTGCCGCCGCAACGGCCTGCTCGCGGTGTGCTTGCCGCCCGAGGCGCGCGACGCGCTGCTCGTGCGCGTCGCCGATCCGGCGCGCGCGGACCTCGCCGTCGACCTGCCGGCGCAGGAAATCCGCGCCGACGGCGTCGCGGTCGGTTTCGAGATCGAGCCCGCGCGCAAGCGCGATCTCCTCACCGGTGCCGACCCGATCGCCGCGACGCTCGCGCACGCCGAGGCGATCCGCGCCTTCGAGGCCGCGGCGGACGCCGCCGAGCCGTGGCGGACGCCGACGGTGCGCTGACGCGATTTCGACTCCCCAAACCCCTCGGAAGCGCGTATCGTCCGCCGCTGTTCGCGTTTCGGGTTTGGGGGAGTACCGGAAATGGCCCTGCTCGCGCTGGTCTCGCGGTTCGTCGGCAAGACCTTTGCCCTTTGGGTTCTCGGATTCTCGGCGGCCGCCTACGCGTGGCCGGAAGTCTTCCTGCCGATGGTGCCGCACATCGTCTGGCTCCTCGGGGTGGTGATGTTCGGCATGGGGCTGACCCTGTCGCCCGCCGATTTCGCCGCCGTCGCGCGCCACCCCAAGGAGGTGGCGATCGGCGTCCTCGCCCAGTTCACCATCATGCCGCTCGTCGCCTTCGGGCTGACGCGGCTGTTCGACCTGCCGCCCGAGGTCGCGGCGGGTGTGGTGCTGGTCGGCTGCTGCCCCGGCGGCACCGCGAGCAACGTGATGACCTATCTCGCCAAGGGCGACGTCGCGCTGTCGGTGACGCTCACCACGGTTTCGACCCTGCTCGCGCCGGTGGTCACGCCGTTCCTGGTGTGGGTGCTGGCGAGCCAGTACCTGCCGGTCGACGCGCTGAGCATGTTGATGAGCATCGTCAAGGTGATCCTCGTGCCGCTCGCCCTCGGCGCGCTGGTCAAGAGCCTCGCGCCGCGCACCGGCGTGTGGCTGCAGGCGGGAATGCCGGTGGCGAGCGCGGGTCTGGTGGTGCTGATCATCGCCGCAGTGGTCGCCGCCAACCAGCCGAAGCTCGCCCAGGGCGGCCTCCTGATCGTCGCGGTGGTTGCCGCGCACAATCTCCTCGGGATGCTCGTCGGCTTCACCGCGTCGCACGCGGCGGGGATGCCGCTGGCGCAGAAGAAGACCCTCACGATCGAGGTCGGGATGCAGAACTCCGGGCTCGGCGCGGCGCTCGCGCAGGCTCACTTCTCGCCGCTCGCGGCGGTGCCGAGCGCGGTGTTCAGCGTGATGCAGAACGTCTCGGGCGCGGTGTTCACCAGCTACCTGCGCCGCCGCTTCGGCTGAGCCTGGGCGGCAGGCATTAGCAGAACTGATCCTGCATAAATTTTTCCCCGCCCCCGACCGGTATGTGCCGTACCGGAAAGGGGCGGGGAGTTCAGGACCATATCCAAGCCGTGTGGATGAGGCAAATGATAGCGATTATCATTTGCAAGTCAAGGCAAAATCGTCAGTAGTTCTGACCTATTCTGAACTTCGGCGTAACTGGCGAAGAACTCAGGAAACCCATTCGTAGATTTCGTTGGCGGCGCTTTCCGCACAGTCGCCGCAGCCGCGGCTGCACGCCTTGCACTCGGCGAGACGGCAGACCCGGCCCTTGCGCACCCAGTGCTGGAGCATTCCGCGCGCGGTGTCGGGGGTGACGCCGAGGCGGTTGGCGATGTCGGAGAGCGGCGCGCGGCCGCGCGCCGACAGATAGGTGCGGATGTCACTCAGCATGGTCGAGGGCCTCCAGGCTGCGAGCCGGACGCGCGGTGCCCGGAGAACCGAGGCGGCGCAAGGTGATGAGAGCGATGCCGAGGGCCGCGAGAACGCACCCGATCGCCGCCGCCGAGCTTTCGGGGTGCGCGGCGAAGGTTCCGGCCTGATAGACCACCGTCGCGGCGCCGTAGCCGATGCCGGTGGTCCACGCCGCGGCGAACGCGGCCCAGGCGGGGCCGGTTTCGCGGTAGATCGCGCCCATCGCGGCGACGCAGGGCATGTAGAGCAGCACCGCGAGCAGGTAGGCGAAGGCGCCGATCCTGCCGTCGAAGAGGTCGTGCATCGCGCCGAAGGTGGCGACGTCGACCTCGGACGCCTGCGCGGCGGCCTCGCTGTCGGAGAGATCGCCGATTTCGATGCCGAGCGGATCGGTGAGCTGGTCGAGCACGCCGACGAGATTCTCGGGGATGGTCGCGAACGCGCCGGCGAGGCCGCCCCAAAGATCGAAGCCGTCGTCTTCCGCGCCGGACGCTGCGGCGTCGTCGCCGACCCCGGCGTAGAGCGCGTTGAGCGTGCCGACCACCGCCTCCTTGGCGAAGATGCCGGTGAACATGCCGACGGTGGCCGGCCAGTTCTCTTCCTTGACCCCCATCGGCGCGAGCACCGGGGTGAGGGTGCGCCCGATCGACGAGAGCACGGACTTGTCGGTGTTCTCGTTGCCGAAGGTGCCGTCGGTGCCCCAGGAGTTCAGGAACGACAGCACCACCACGACGCTGACGATGGTCTTGCCGGCGCGCAGGGCGAACACCTTGAGGCGGTCCCAGGCGCGCAGCAGCAGGCTCCAGGTCTGCGGCATGTGGTAGGGCGGCAGTTCCATGATGAACGGCGAGGTGTCGCCGCGCAGCAGCGTCGACTTGAGCATGAAGCCGGTGCCGATCGCGGCGGCGATGCCGATGAGATAGAGCGCGAACACGACGTTCTGGCCGCTGGTGGGGAAGAACGCGGCGGCGAACAGCACGTACACCGGCAGGCGCGCGCCGCACGACATGAACGGCGCCATCATCGCGGTGAGGATGCGGTCGCGCGGGTTTTCGAGGGTACGCGCCGCCATCACCGCCGGCACCGAGCAGCCGAAGCCGACGATCAGCGGCACGAACGCCTTGCCCGGCAGGCCGATCGCGCGCATCACCCGGTCCATCACGAACGCGGCGCGCGCCATGTAGCCCGAATCCTCGAGGAAGGAGAGAAACAGGAACAGGCAGCCGATCACCGGGATGAAGGTCGCGACCGTCTGGATGCCGCCGCCGACGCCGTTGGCGACGAGCGTCACCAGCCACGGCGAAGCGCCGAGCGAGGCGAGCAGGTGGGCGGTGCCGTCGACGAACAGGGTGCCGAAGAACTGGTCGAAGAAATCGATGAACGCGCCGCCGACGTTCATCGTGAAGAGGAACATCAAATACATCACGCCGAGGAAGATCGGCAGGCCGAACGCCCGGTGGAGGACGACGCGGTCGACCTTCTGGGTGAAGGCGGCGGAGGCGCGGCCCTTCTGCTGCACCGCTTCCGCGGCGACCGTGCCGATGAAGCCGTAGCGGCCGTCGGCGAGAAGGATGTCGAGGGTGTCGCCGAGTTCGGTCTCGGCGGCGGCGACGATCACCTGGAGGCGCGTGAGGGATTCGGCGGGAAGCATCGTTGCCGCGCCTTCGGGATCTTCGATCGCGCGCAGCGCGGCGAAGCGCGGGTCGGTGTTCGAGCCCTTGGCGTCGGCGGCCACCAGGCCGGACAGCTGCATCGCCGCGGCGATCGCGGTTTCGATCTCGGCGGGGTAGGCGACCTCGGCGGCGGCCGGCGCGGGGGAGCGGATCGTCGCCGCGAGCGCGTCGAGCACGTCGCGGATGCCCTTGCCGCGCGACGCGATCATCGGCACGACGCGGCAGCCGAGGCGCGCTTCGAGCTTGGCGACGTCGATGTCGAGCCCGGCGGTTTCGGCGGCGTCCATCATGTTGAGGGCGACCACCATCGGCACCCGCATCTCGATCAGCTGGGTGGTGACGTAGAGATTGCGTTCGAGGTTGGAGGCGTCGACGATGTTGAGGATCACGTCCGCCTCGCCCTCGGCGACGTAGTCGCGCGCGATGCGTTCGTCCTCGGAGGCGGCGTCGCCGAACGACAGGCAATAGGTGCCCGGCAGGTCGACGATTTCGAGCGCGATGCCGTCGTGGCTGGCGCGGCCGACCTTCTTCTCGACGGTCACGCCCGCCCAGTTGCCGACCGCTTGGCGCGCGCCGGTGAGCGCGTTGAACAGGGTGGTCTTGCCGCAGTTCGGGTTGCCGACGACGGCGACGACGGCATTCTGCGAAGCGTTCCGCATCTCAGACCTCCTCGCGCTCGATCAGGACGATGCCGGCCTCGTCGCGGCGCAGGCTCAGCGAAAAGCCGCGCAGCACGATTTCGACCGGGTCTCCGAGGGGGGCGACGCGCGTGACCTTGAAGGTCGAGCCCTTGGTCAATCCGAGCGCGAGCAGCTTGCGCCGATACGCCGGCGATCCCCCCGCGACAAAACCGGTGACCCGGCCACTTTCCCCCACCGCCATGTCGCGCAGAATCGCCGCCATGAGCCGTTCACTCCATGAAACGAGTTGCATTACGTCGGCGGATCGGAGAACGCCGGCTCAGCCGCCGACGACGATCTTTTCCGCCATTCCCGCGCCGAGGACGAGCTGGCTTCCCCCCACCTCGACGACCACCGGGCCGCCGCCGGTCGCGTGCGCGACGCGGATGCTCATGCCTTCGCGCAGACCCATGGTCGCGAGCCTCAGACGCGCGGCGCGGCCGCCGTCGATGCCGACGATATTGAGGACTTTGCCGACCGGTGCCTTGGTCAGAAAGGTTGCGTTCATCGCTCGCGTCCTTGTCGTATTGCGGTTGCGAATGACTCCCAGCAAACTTCGTGCCTGTTCGATCGCGGGCCGCAACGCCCTAATGTCTCTGCGGGAATTGCGATAATGTTATCGCCAATCATTCGCAAGTCAAGGCGATGATACGACAAATTCGCTGACCCTTATCGATTTTTTCTAATTAGTTGATTTTTCACGAAAGATTTGCGATGACTCTAGGTGCCCGGCGGTGCCGTCCCTATCTCTGCGGCGGCGGCGTCGCCAATCCGCCCGCCGAAACGCGATCCGGAGAGAGTCACATGAAAGCGCGCAAGCGAATCGGTCTCGTCGCCCACGACGCCCGCAAGGCGGACCTTGCCGAGTGGGTGAAATACAACGAAGGGACGCTTTCCCGACACGACCTGTGGGCCACCGGCACCACCGGACGGATGCTCCAGGCGCAGTGCCCGTCGCTCGACATCGCGCGGCTGAAGTCGGGCCCGCTCGGCGGCGACCAGCAGCTCGGCGCGATGATCGCGGAAAACCGCCTCGACGTGCTGATCTTCTTCACCGATCCGATGTCGAGCCAGCCGCACGACGTCGACGTCAAGGCGCTGACCCGGCTTTCGACGGTCTACAACATCGTTCTCGCGATGACCCGCTCGACCGCCGACTTCGTGATCAACAGCCCGTTGTTCCAAAGCGCCGACTATCACCGCGTGATTCCCGACTACGAGACCTACATCCAGCGCCGCCAGCCGTAGCCGCCGCGAGAATTCGCTTGGCAACCGGAGCGCGTGCCCGTATGGTGCGCGCCTTCGCTGGAGGCTGGGTCGAATGGACCCGTGGCGCGTCCGACGAGCGAGACGCGACCACAGCCCGGAACCGAACCGGGGCTTCGTTTCTTTCTCAATCGCCTCCGCCCTATTGAGCCGAACGACGCATGGCCGTCGCGTTCGGCCGTATTGCTTTGGCCGTAGAGGAAGTTACATGCCGTTTGACGCGTTTCCGCTCCACGAATTGATTCTGAAGGCCGTGGCCGAGCTCGGCCTCACCGAGCCGACGCCGGTGCAGGCCGAGGCGATTCCGCACGCCCTCGCCGGGCGCGACGTGCTCGCCACCGCCGCCACCGGCACCGGCAAGACCGCCGCGTTCCTGCTGCCGGTGCTGTCCGACATCGCCACCGCGCCGGTGCAGCGCATTCCCGGCGCGCCGACGGTGCTGGTGCTGACCCCGACGCGCGAACTCGCCTCCCAGGTCGGCCGCGCGGTGCGCGACTTCGGCAAGTTCGCGCGGGTGCAGAGCGTCGAGATCGTCGGCGGGATGCCCTACCGCGAGCAGCTCCGCCGTCTCTCCCGCCCGGTCGACGTCGCGGTGGCGACGCCCGGCCGCCTGCTCGACCATGTGCGCGCCGGCCGTCTCGACCTCTCGCGCATCACCACCCTGATCCTCGACGAGGCGGACCGGATGCTCGATATGGGCTTCTCCGAGGACGTCGCCGCGATCGGCGCCGCCTGCCCGGCGGAGCGCCGCACGATGCTCTTCACCGCCACCCTCGACCGCGCGATGGAAGGCCTCGCGCGCAAGCTGCTGCGCGACCCGGCGCGAGTCGAGATCGCCAGCACCGAGAGCAAGCCCGACATCGTTCAGGCGCTCTTCCACGCCGACGACATCTCCCATAAGAAGGCGCTGCTCGCGCATCTCGTCGCGCGTCCCGAGGTCGGCAAGGCGATCGTCTTCGTCGCCACCAAGCGCGACGCCGACGACATCGCGCGCGAGCTCGCCGAGGCCGGTCACGCGGTCGCGGCGCTGCACGGCGACCTCAGCCAGGGCCAGCGCAACCACACCCTCAAGCGCCTGCACGACGGCCGTTTGCGCATCCTCGTCGCCACCGACGTCGCGGCGCGCGGCATCGACGTGCGCGACATCAGCCACGTGATCAACTTCGACCTGCCGCGCATGGCGGAGGACTACGTCCACCGCATCGGCCGCACCGGCCGCGCCGGCGCGACCGGCACCGCGATCTCGTTCGCCGGGCGCGACGACATGGGCCTGGTGATCCGCATCGAGCGCTTCACCCACACCCAGTTGCCGGTCTCGGTGATCCCCGGTCTCGAGCCCAAGCTGCCGCCGCGCCGCGCGCCGCAGCGTCCGGCGGGCAAGCGCCCGGGCGGTTTCCGCAAGGAAGGCGGCTTCCGCAAGGAAGGGTCGGGCCCGCGCAAGGAGGGCTTCCGCAAGGAGGGTCCGCGCAAGGACGGGTTCCGCAAGGACGGCCCGCGGCCGGGCAAGCGCGACAACGCCTCCGGCCGTGGTGGCGCGACCCGCAAGCGCGCGTCCTAACCGCTCACTTCAGGTAATAGCCGCAGGCAACGAACAGGTCGTCGACGCGGAGCACGTAGGTGCTCTTGCGTCGCTGCTTGCGGCTCACCGGATCCTTGTCGACGTAGTCGACCCAGCCGAGGCGGTCGGTGCGCGCGGTCGAGACGAGTTCGCGGCCGTAGGCGACGCCGTTGAAGTCGCGCGCGCCGAGCAGCGACTTGCCGATCTGGCGGCGGTCGTAGGGGTGGGCGAGGAGCACGCCGTCGAGCCCGACGGCGAAGACGTAGAGACTGCCCTGGACGAGTTCGCTGTGCGGATCGGAGATTTCCGCCAGCGCCTTGTCCCGTCCGTCTTCCTGGATCATCGCGGCGGCGCGCTCGGCGAGCGCCTTGGCGACCGCGGGGGTGCCGAGGTCCTCGGCGTTGCGGTCGCGGGCGAACAGTCCGAGCCCGGCGGCGAGGGCGAGCAGCGGCCCACCGACCACCGCCGCGAGCAGCAGCATCCGCAACACCTTCATTCCCATCTCTCCCCGAGGTCCGCGCACGAACGGCGCCCGGTGCATTGTAGCAAATTCAAGGGATTTGCCGAGGGGCGTCAATCGCCGCGCACCGCGCGCGCGACTCCTTCCGCCTGCGGCACCGGCGGCGTCCAGCCGAGAACCTCGCGGGTCTCGGCGGCGTCGACGACGAGGTCGCCGAACAGCCCTTCCGCCATCGCGGTGCGCCCGAGCAGGCGCGCGGTGCCGCGCATCGGCGCGGCGGGCACCGGCAGCAGCACCGGCGTGCGCCCGAGCGCGCTGCCGATGCGGCGCACCAGTTCGGTGGTCGAGGTGACCTCGGTGTCGGCGACGACGAAGGCGCGGTCGGCGGCGGCGGGGTGGACGAGGCAGAGCGCGAGCACGTCGACGAGGTTGTCGAGTCCGATCATGCTGCGGCGGTTCTTCACCGCGCCGAGCGGCAGCGGCAGGCCGCGCGCGACGAGGCTGACGAGGCGGGCGAAGTTGCCTTTCGCGTCGGGGCCGTAGACCAAGGGCGGGCGGACGATGACGTAGTGCATCGTGCCGCCTTCGCAAAGGCGCACGAGGTCGGCCTCGGCGCCCGCCTTGGAGACCGCGTAGGGCGTCGTCGGCGCGATCGGCGAGGCGGCGGTGAAGCCCTCGGGGCCGCTCGCGAGGCCGTGCACGCCGATGGTGCTGATGAGGATGAAGCGGGTGACCCCGGCGTCGCGCGCGGCGCGGGCGAGACCGGCGGTGCCGGCGCGGTTGACCGCCTGGAACAGCGGCGTCGGGTCGTCGCGGTCGTCGAGAACGTGGGCGCGTGCGGCGAGGTGGATCACCGCGTCGCAGCCCGCGACCGCCTCGCGCCAGTCGGTGGTGCCGTCGATCTCGCCGACCGCGACGCACTCGGCGGCGCCCTCCACCGCGGTTTCGGGCCAGCGGGTGGCGGCGCGGACGATGTGGCCGCGCGCGGCGAGCGCGGGCACCAGCGCGTGGCCGACGAAGCCGGTCGCGCCGGTGACGAGGACCCGGAGGGCGGTGGTTTCGGTCATGTCGCCCTCCCGGCGGTTGTGTGGTTCTTAAAGCAGGCCCTTTTCCATCACCGCAGTCAACCTCCGAGAGAAGGCGGCGGCGTCGGCCACCGGCTCGCCCTCGACGATGCGCGCCTGGTCGAGCAGCAGCCACGCCGCGTCGGCGAAGCCGTCGCCGCCGGTGCGGGCGGCGAGCGCCTTGATCACCGGGTGCTTGGGGTTGATTTCGAGGATGCGGTCGGCGTGCGCGCCGGTGCGGTTGTGGGCCTTGAGCAGGCGCTCCATGTGCAGGCTCACGCCGGCATCGCCCGAAACCAGGCAGACCGGGCTGGTGGTCAGCCGTTCGGACGCCTTCACCGCCTTGACCTCGGGGCCGAAGACCTCCTGCATCGCGAGCGCGAGGGCGTGGATGTCGGCCTCCGCCGTCGGGCCGTCGTCGGCGGGTTTGTCCTCGGCTTCGGGGGCGTCGGCCTTCGCCGCGATCTTGGCGAGGTCGCCGCCCGAAAGCGCGACCGAGGCGAAGCGGCGGTCCTTGTAGGGCGGCGCCATCGAGGTCCAGAACTCGTCGATGGTGTCGGTGAGCAGCAGCACTTCGACGCCCTTGGCGGTGAAGCCCTCGATCTGCGGGTTGGCCTTGAGCGCGTCGACCGAATCGCCGGTGAGGTAGTAGATCGCGTCCTGCCCCTCGGGCATCGCCTCGAGGTACTCCGAAAGGCTGATCCAGCCGTCGCGCAGCGACGAGCGGAAGCGGCAGAGGTCGAGGATCGTCGCGCGGCGCTCGAAGTCCTCGTAGATGCCTTCCTTCAGCACCGCGCCGAAGGTTTCCCAGAACTCGGCGTAGCGCGCCTTGTCCTCGGCCTGCTTGCCGATTTCGCCGAGCACCTTGCCGACCAGGCCGCGGCCGATCTTGCGCACCAGCGGGTTGTCCTGGAGCATCTCGCGGCTGACGTTGAGCGGCAGGTCGGGGGTGTCGACGACGCCCTTGAGGAAGCGCAGGTACGACGGCACCAGGCCCTCGCAGTCGTCGGTGATGAACACCCGGCGGACGTAGAGCTTGAGGCGCTGGCGGCGGTCCGGGTCGAACAGGTCGAAGGGCCGGTCGGAGGGGACGAACACCAGGCCGGTGTATTCGATCGCGCCCTCGGCGTGCATGTGCACGGTCAGCCACGGGTCGTCGAAGGCGTGGCCGACGTGGTGGTAGAACTCGGTGTACTGCTCGGGCGTGATCTCCGCCTTCGGGCGGGTCCACAGCGCCGAGGCGGCGTTGAGGGTGCGGGTCTCCTCGCCCTCCTCCAGCACCACCGGCAGGTCGATGTGGTCGGAGTAGGTCTTGACCACGCGGGCGAGGGTGTCGCCCTTGAGGTAGTCGAGCGCATCGTCGCGCAGGTGCAGCACGATGCGGGTGCCGCGCGGCGCGCTGTCGAAGCTCTCGACGGTGAAGCCGCCCTGGCCGTCCGACGACCACTTCCAGCCCTGGTCCTCGCCCGCCTTGCGGGTGATCACGTCGACGCGCCCGGCGACCATGAACGCGGCGTAGAAGCCGACGCCGAACTGGCCGATCAGGTTGAGCGCCTGCTTGCCGTCGCCCGAAGCCTGTTGCGCCGCGAGCGCCTCGGCGAAGCGGGCGGTGCCGGAACGCGCGATGGTGCCGAGATTCTCGACCAGATCGTCGCGGTTCATGCCGATGCCGTTGTCGGCGACGGTGAGGAGTTTGGCGTCCGCGTCGGGGATCAGGCGGACCTTGAAGTCGGCGTCGCCTTCGGTGAGCGCGGGTTCGGTGATTGCGGCGTAGCGCAGGCGGTCGCAGGCGTCGGAGGCATTGGACACCAGCTCGCGCAGGAACACGTCTTTCTGCGAATAGAGCGCGTGGACGACGATATCGAGGAGCTTGGTGACTTCTGCCTGAAAATGCAGGGTTTCCACCGTCATGGGGATTTTGACCTCTGAAATACATGCGGAAAAAATGAACCGTTCCGCATGTAAGGAGGCCGGGCCCGCGCTGTCAATCCCGGCGTCGGGGCGCCCAGCCGAGCTGGCGCGAGATCCCTTCCGCCGCGGCGAGCAGATTCTCGATCAGCCGCGCGCGCGCCTCGGGCGCCTCCGCCGCGCCCGCCGGGCCGGAGAGGTTGATCGCCGCGACCACCTCGCCCTTGAGGTCGTAGACCGGCGCGGCGATCGCGATCATCCCCGGCACGAACGCGCCGACGTTGATCGTCCAGCCCGCGTCGCGGGTCTCGGCGACCTCGTCGAGCAGCTTGGCGAGGGTGGTCGGGGTTTCCGGTCCGACCGGGTCGAGGGTGCAGCCGTCGTAGAGGCGGACGATCTCGGTATCGGCCATGCCGCCGAGCAGCACCCGGCCCATCGCGGTGGCGTGCGCGGGCAGGCGGTAGCCGATCGCGATGTGCGAGGCGAGGGTCATGTGCGAGTGGGCGCGGTAGACGTAGACGATGTCGCTGCCGTCGCGGATCGCCATGTGCGCCGACATCCGCGTGCGGTCGCGCAGCGCGTCGACGAACGGAATCGCGACGTCGACGATTTCGAGACCCGAGACGTAATGGAAGCCGAGCTGCATCGCCCGCGCCGCGAGGCGATAGCGGCGCTCCGCGTCGGCGCGTTCGAGGTAGCCGAGGTGTTCGAGGGTGAACACCAGCCGGTAGGCGGAGGAGAGGCTGACGCCGAGCGCGGCGGCGATCTCGGTCTGCGTCCATTCGCGGCGCTG
>QKGW01000533.1 GCA_003250275.1 Alphaproteobacteria bacterium | reverse complement strand
CCTCGCCCGGCGGCTGCGCCGCAAGGATCTCGGAGCCGAGGTTGCTGGTCATCACGATCAGGGTGTTGGCGAAGTCCACGGTGCGGCCCTGGCCGTCGGTGAGGCGGCCGTCGTCGAGCACCTGAAGCAGCACGTTGAACACGTCCGGATGCGCCTTCTCGACCTCGTCGAACAGGATCACCTGATACGGACGCCGCCGCACCGCCTCGGTGAGCGCGCCGCCCTCGTCGTAGCCGACGTAGCCAGGAGGCGCGCCGATCAACCGCGCGACCGCGTGCTTCTCCATGTACTCCGACATGTCGATGCGCACCATCGCGGCCTCGTCGTTGAACAGGAACGCCGCGAGCGCCTTGGTCAGCTCGGTCTTGCCGACGCCGGTCGGGCCGAGGAAGAGGAACGAGCCGATCGGCCGATTGGGGTCCTGCAGACCCGCGCGCGACCGCCGCACCGCGTTGGAAACCGCACGCACCGCCTCCTCCTGGCCGATCACCCGCTTGCCGAGTTCGGCCTCCATCTGGCGCAGCTTGTCCTTCTCGCCTTCGAGCATCTTGTCGACCGGAATGCCGGTCCAGCGCGCCACCACCTGGGCGATGTGCCGCTCGGTCACCACCTGGTCGAGAATGCGGTTCGACGCCGCCTGGTCGGCCTCCTTGAGCTTGGCTTCGAGGCTCGGGATGTCGTTGTAGAGGAGACGCCCCGCCTCCTCGTAACGGCCCTCGCGCTGGGCACGCTCCGCCTGGATGCGCAACTGGTCGAGCTGTTCCTTGACCTTGGTGCTGTCGGCGAGCGTCGACTGCTCGCGCTTCCACTGCGCGGTCAGCACCGCGGATTGCTCGTCGAGTTCGGCAAGCTCCTCCTCAAGCTTCTCCAGCCGGTCCTTCGACGCCGGATCGCTCTCCTTCTTCAGCGCCTCGCGCTCGATCTTGAGCTGGATCAGGCGGCGGTCGACCTCGTCGAGCTCCTCGGGCTTGCTGTCCACCTGCATCCGCAGGCGGCTGCCCGCCTCGTCCATCAGGTCGATCGCCTTGTCGGGCAGGAAGCGGTCGGAAATGTAGCGGTCGGAAAGCGTCGCCGCCGCGACCAGGGCGGAGTCCGAAATCCGCACGCCGTGGTGCAGCTCGTACTTCTCCTTGATGCCGCGCAGGATCGAAATCGTGTCCTCGACCGTCGGCTCGCTCACGAACACCGGCTGGAAACGCCGCGCCAGCGCCGCGTCCTTCTCGACGTGCTTGCGGTATTCGTCGAGGGTGGTCGCGCCGACGCAGTGCAGCTCGCCGCGCGCGAGCGCGGGCTTGAGCAGGTTGGAGGCGTCCATCGAGCCCTCGGCGGCGCCCGCGCCGACGAGGGTGTGCATCTCGTCGATGAAGAGGATGACCTCGCCCGCCGCCGTCTGCACCTCGGTGAGCACGCCCTTGAGGCGCTCCTCGAACTCGCCGCGGAACTTCGCGCCCGCGACCAGCGCGCCGAGATCGAGCGCAAGCAGGCGCTTGTCGCGCAGGCTATCGGGCACGTCGCCGTTGACGATGCGGAGCGCGAGGCCCTCGACGATCGCGGTCTTGCCCACGCCCGGCTCGCCGATCAGCACCGGGTTGTTCTTGGTGCGGCGCGAGAGAACCTGAATGGTGCGGCGAATTTCGTCGTCGCGCCCGATCACCGGGTCGAGCTTGCCGTCGCGGGCGCGCGCGGTGAAGTCGAGGGTATATTTCTTCAGCGCCTCGAACTGGTCCTCGGCGTTGGCGGAATTGGCGGCGCGGCCCTTGCGCATGTCGCGGATCGCCGCGTTCAGCGTCTGCGGCGTCACCCCCGCGGCCTTGAGCGCGGCGGCGGCCTTGGTGCCTTCGGCGAGCGCGAGCGCGAGCAGCAGGTATTCGGCGGTGACGTAGCTGTCGCCCGCCTTGGTCGCGCCCTCCTGCGCCTGGTCGAGCACGCGCAGCAGCGACGGCGGCGTGTAGATCTGCCCCGAGCCGCCCTCGACGCGCGGCTCCTTCGAAAGCGCGGTCTCGACCGCGGCCTTCGCCGCCTCCGGGTGGCCCTCGGCGGCGCGGATGAGATTGGCGGCGAGCCCCTCGCCGTCGTCGAGCAGCGCCTTGAGCAGATGCTCGGGCAGGAACTGCTGATGATTCATGCGGATCGCGGTCTGTTGGGCAGCCTGAAGGAAGCCCTTCGCGCGCTCGGTGAACTTCTCGATATCCATGGTGTTCGTCCCTCTCTGGCGACTTTCACGGATGCCCCAGATTTCGGCGACATCCGCTTCCGTTTCCCCATATGGATACCACGCCGCCCTTCCCGCAAGTCCCGTTTACGGCAACGAAAAAGCCGCCCTCCCCGGAGGGAGGACGGCTTGCGTCGCAAAGGCTTGCGCCTGCGCTCAGGCGGTCACCGAATCGGCTTCTTCGGGCTCGGGCTCGGCCTGACGCACCGCCGGGCGGATCACCTCGACCTCGGCCTCGTCGGACTCCTCGTCGGTGCCCTCGTCGCTGCCCTCGGTCTGATCCGGCTGCGGCCCGTCCGCGCCATCGGCGGCGGCGGGCGAAAGCACGCGCTGCGGGCGCGGCTGGCTGTTCTGGATGATGCGGAAATAGTGCTCGGCGTGCTGCAGGAAGTTCTCGGAGAGCACCCGGTCGCCCTGGCCCGCGGCGTCGCGTGCGAGCGTGAGGTACTTCTCCATCACCTGATGCGCCGAACCGCGAATGCGGACGCCGGGACCGTTGCTGTCGAAGGTCTGGTTGCGCGACGAGCCGTTTCCGCCCTTGCGCTGCTGGCCACCCGGCATACGGCCCCGCGGCCGCGGCTTCTGATTATTAGAATGCTGTTTCATGACAACCGCGTAAATTTAAGACAATGGATCAAAGCTTCGATCGCGCCGGAGCGCGCCACGCGAAACCAAGTGCTTCGCGGATCGGTTGAGGCATATGCGTGCCCCGCCTGCCGGGGACCATCCCCGGCGGAATGACGTCTCGAACGGCGTCCATCCCCCGTGTGATTCCCGAACGGGAACCCGGCGTCACGGATGCATCATGTTCCAGGTCGCTTCGAACCGCGCGGGTCCCTCCACCGTCAACTCAAGGCCCTGAGGCCCGACGAACCTCCCCGATCCATCGGTTCGTCCGTTGCAGTGTCCGCACGAGAACGTTGGAACCGTAAACGGTCCCGGTGCGCTTTCCAACCGGTTTTTTACGGTTTCTTGCGGTTTTTTACGGAACTGACGCAATCCCGACGACCGCGCGCGGCACCCCGCCGAGGTCGTCGGCGATGCCACCCGCGCGCATCCCCGCCGCAATATACAGAGCCGCCACCGCCTCGGCCTGCCCGATCCCCACCTCGAACGCCGAAACGCCGCCCGAAACAAGGAGTTGCGGCAATTGCGGGATCAGCAACCGGTAGGGATCGAGGCCATCCGCCCCGCCCGCCAGCGCGCGCATCGGATCGAAGGCGCGCACCTCCGGCTCCAGGCCGGGAATGTCGCCGTCGGGAATATAAGGCGGGTTCGCGATTACCGCATCGAAACGCCCGAGACCCTCGCGCCATCCGGGTGCGGTCCAGTCGCGCACCACGAACTCCGCCCGCGCCGCCAACCCGAGCGCCGCCGCGTTCTCCGTCGCCACCCGCACCGCGCCCTCCGCCGCGTCGACACCCACGCCGGTCGCGTCCGGCCGCTCGGCCAGCACCGCGAGAAGCAGACACCCGGTGCCGGTGCCGAGATCGAGCACGCGCGGACGTTCCACTCCGGCGATCCGCTCCAGCAGCGCCGCGACCACCGTCTCGGAATCCGGCCGAGGATCGAGCGTCTCCGCCCCGAGGCCGAAGTCCAGCCCCCAGAACTCGCGATGCCCGAGAATCCGCGACACCGGCTCGCGCGCCGCGCGCCGC
>QKGW01000468.1 GCA_003250275.1 Alphaproteobacteria bacterium | reverse complement strand
CCGATCAGGAGCCCGGTGTAGCGCGGGTCGCCCGCCACCTCGCCGCACACCGACACCGGAATCCCGGCGCGGCGGCCCGCCTCGGCGGTGAAGTGGATGAGGCGCAGCACCGCCGGGTGCATCCCATCGTAGAGATGCGCGACCTGTTCGTCGGAGCGGTCGATCGCGAGGGTGTACTGGGTCAGATCGTTGGTGCCGATGGAGAGGAAATCCGCCTCGCGCGCGAGCGCGTCGGCGGTGAGCGCCGCGCCCGGCACCTCGATCATCACCCCGAGCGGCGGCAATTCCTCGGGCACCATCGTGCCCTCGGCGCGCAACGCCTCGTAGACGCGGCGGAAGTGCACGCGGCATTCTCGCAGTTCGCCGATCGAGCCGATCATCGGCAGCAGCACCCGCACCGGGCCGTGCACCGCGGCGCGGATCGCCGCGCCGAACTGCGCCTCCAAAAGCTCCGGCCGCGCCAGCGACAGGCGCACCGCGCGCAACCCCATCGCCGGGTTCGGCCCGACGCCGAGGTCGAACAGGCGAGTGAGCTTGTCGCCGCCGACATCGAGGGTGCGGAACACCACTGGCATCCCGTCCATGCGCTCGATCACCGTCTTGAGCGTCGCGTACTGCTCGTCGGCGGTCGGCAGACTGTCGCGGTTCATGTAGAGGAATTCGGAGCGGAACAGGCCGATGCCCTCGGCCCCCGCCATCACCGCGGCGTTGGTTTCCTCGGGGCGCTCGATGTTGGCGAGCAGGCTGACGCGGCGGCCGTCGCGGGTGATCGCGGGCAGGCCGCGCAGGCGGTGCAGCACCCGCGCGCGGCGCAGCGCGGCGGCGCGGCCCTTGCGGTATTCGGCGATCTGCTCGGGAGTCGGGTTGAGGATCACCCGGCCGTGGGTGCCGTCGACGATCACCGTGCAGCCGGGCGCGAGCGCCTTGGTCAGCCCGGCAACGCCGACCACCGCCGGAATCCCGAGGCTGCGCGCCATGATCGCGGTGTGGCTCGCGACGCCGCCCAATTCGGTGGCGAACCCGGCGACGAAATGCGGGTCCATCTGCGCGGTGTCGGCGGGGGTGAGCTCGTCGGCGAGCACGATGGTCTGGCGCGGCAGGTCGGCGAACGGCGCGTTCTCGGCGTGGCCGAGGCGGCGCACGAGGCGCTGGCCGAGGTCGCGCACGTCGTCGGCGCGGGCGGCGAGGTAGAGATCCTCCATCGCCGCGAACGCCGCGACGAGTTCGTCGATCTGGCGCTTCACCGCCGCTTCGGCGTTGATCTGCTTGTCCTGGATCAGCGCCTCGACGCCGCGGGTGAGGCGCGAGCGCTTGAGCATGTGGGCGTGCGCGTCGAGGATGTAGGAGACCTCCTCGGCGGCCTGGTCGGGCAGGCTGCGCGCCTCGGCGGCGATCGTCTTGAGATCCTCGGAGACGTGCTTGACCGCGGCGCGGAAGCGCGCGAGCTCCTCGTGCACCTGGTCGGCGGGCACGCAGTATTCGATCACCGAGAGGCCGCCGGTCTCGTGCACGTAGGCGATGCCGAGCGCGATGCCCGGGCTCACCGGCGTGCCGGTCATCACCCGCATCGGGAGATCGGGAATCGGCTGATCGTCAATCTTCATGGAACTTGGCTTCCACCAGATCGCAGAGCGCCTGCAACGCGGCGGCGGCCTCGTTTCCGTCGGCCGACACCGAGATCGCGCAGCCCTGTCCGGCGGCCAGCATCATCAACCCCATGATCGATTCGCCGGAGACCGTCTGGCCGTTCTTCGAAACCTCGACGCGGGCGTCGAAACCGCCGGCGAGCTTCACGAACTTGGCCGCGGCGCGGGCGTGCAGGCCGCGCATGTTGCAGATCGTCACTTCACGGGTCTTCGCGCTCAACGCTTGCTCCTCAACCGGACACCCAGGCTTACGACTGGGACAACAGCTTCGAGGCCACGTTGATGTATTTGCGCCCGGCCTCCTGGGCGCTGATCACCGCTTCGTTCAGCGACTCGGTGCCGCGCACCGAAGCGAGCTTGATCAGCATCGGCAGGTTGACGCCGGCGATCACCTCGATGCGGGTCTTGTCCATGATCGAGATGGCGAGATTGGAGGGCGTGCCGCCGAACATGTCGGTGAGGACCACCGCGCCCGAGCCGTCGTCGACGGCGGCGACGCTGTCCATGATGTCCTGGCGGCGCTGTTCCATGTCGTCGTCGGGGCCGATGCAGACGGCGAGAATCCGTTCCTGATGGCCGACCACGTGTTCGAGGGCGGCGATCAGTTCGACGGCCAGACGGCCGTGGGTGACGAGTACCATGCCGATCATTGTCGTGTTCGTTCCTTCCCCCGTTGGCCGCCCTCCCCGAGAACGGCCCCCTATTGAGCCCACTTCGCCGCCGCGATGCAACTGTTTGCCGCCTAAGCCCCCGGCGACTGGAGTTCGCGGTGCCGGAGCGAGGTTCCGTATCCCGCCGCCGCGAGCCATTCGGCGAGCCGCTCGGCGACGTAGACCGAGCGGTGGCGGCCGCCGGTGCAGCCGACCGCGAGGGTGAGGTAGCTCTTGCCCTCGGTGACGTAGCGGGGCAGGAGCGGCTCGAGAAGCGCGATCAGCCGCGCCATGAATTCGGCGAAATCCGGGTCCTCGGCGATGTACGCCTGGACCGCCGGGTCCGCGCCGGTCTGGTCCCTGAGTTCCGCGACGTAGTGCGGATTGCGCAGGAAGCGCACGTCGAACACCAGGTCCGCCTCGCGCGGCAGGCCGCGCCGGAACGAGAACGAGGTGACGAACACGTGCAGCCCGGTCTGGGCGAGCGCGTAGCGGCTCGACAACATCGTCTTGAGCGAGCCCGCCGGCAAGTCGGTGGTGTCGATCACGTCGTCCGCCGAGTCCTTGAGCGGCGCGAGCAGCTGGCGTTCGAGCGCGATGCCGTCGAGAAGCGGCCGGTCGACCGCGAGCGGGTGGCGGCGGCGGGTCTCGGTGTAGCGGCGTTGCAGCGCCTCGTCGTCGCAATCGAGAAACAGGATGCGCGGCTTGAGCCCGCCGATGCGCTCGACGTCGCGCAGCAGGCGGCCGATGCCCTTGACGTCGAAGTCGCGGGTGCGGATGTCGACGCCGATCGCCATCGGGCGGCGCGCCGCCTGATACTCGGCCCAGACGTTCGCCTCCTCGCCGACCATGTGGCGCAGCAGGAACAGCGGCACGTTGTCGACCGCCTCGTAACCGAGGTCCTCGAAGGTTTTTAGGGTGGTGGACTTGCCCGCCCCCGACATCCCGGTGATGACGACGATGTCGCGCGGATGCGGCGGCAGCGAAGGCGGCGTCATCGCCGCACCTCGCGGCGCTCGATGGCGACGTCGAGCGCGACCGCGACCACCGCCGTCGCGGCGGCGGCGAAGCCCCACAGCGTCACCTCGGGCACCGCGACGCCGAGAATCTCGCGGCTCGCCGGATCGGGCATCCGCACCACCTCGTCGGGCGCGCCGACGAGGCGCAGCGCGAGCGCGACGGGAAACGCATCGTGCACGGTGGCGGCGCCGGGCGCGCCGACTACGCCGATGCCGCGCACCTCGATCATCCCGGCGATGGTTTCCGGCGGCGAGGCGAGCAGGGTCTGCCCGTCGCGGCGCAGCACCGTGCGGTCGTCGGCGATCAGGCGCGCGCCGCGCTCGATGAGGCGCAGCGCGAGGTCCGACTTGCCGCTGCCGGACGCGCCGTAAATCAGCACGGCGCGGCCGTCGATGGCGACCGCGGAAGCGTGTTCGAGAGAGGTGTCGGCGGGTGCGTCGGTATTCATGCCGTCACCCTCGCGCGCCCGGCCGCGCCTGTCAACGGCGTGGATATCGCCGGGGCTCCGGAACCTTCGACGGAATCCCGCGTTACCTCCCCGAAATCCCGCGCCGCGCC
>QKGW01000566.1 GCA_003250275.1 Alphaproteobacteria bacterium | reverse complement strand
CCGGTCAGCCGATCTCCAGGTGGCGGATCTTGCCCTCCTGAATCCGGAACAGATAGTCGAGTTCGATCGGGCTGCCGGGGAAGTTGCCCGCCACCGTCGCGGTGACGCGGGTGACGCCGCCGGTCTCGGCGATCGCCGTGGGCGTGGCGGTGTAGTCGTAGGCCGCGTGGCTTTCGGCGATCCACGCGGCGATTTCGGCGGTGCCCTTGCGCGGCTGCGCCTCGTCGACGACGACGGCGTCGAGGGCGAAGCAGAGCGCCGCTTTCGGCGCGTTGGCGGCGTTCGCGGCGGCGAAGTAGGTGGCGAGCGGCTCGGGGAGAACGGGCGCGGTCATCGGGGCCTCCTGAGGTTGCGAGGGCGGGAGGTTCGCACGTCCTCGTGTCAGGAATTGTCAGGAGGGATGCAGCGGGCGAGCTGCGCCTGCCATTCGGCGAAGAGCGCCGCGCGGCGCTTCGGCATCGGCTCGGGGAGGATTTCCGCGTGGCCGATGCGGTCGACGCGGAAATGGCGGAAATCGCCGCGGGTCTCGCACCAGGCGTCGAGAATGCGCGCGGCGTGGAGGAAGTCGATCGCGAACGGCCAGACGATGCGCTCGGTCGCGTTGCCCGCGGCGTCGGTGTAGGCGATGCGGAGCTTGCGTTCGGCGCGGATGGCGCGGCGCAGGGTGTCGAGGTCGCCTCCTTCGGCGATCTGCCACCACATCGGGCCGGGCCGGGAGACCGGGTTTTCGAGGCCCGCCCGCGCCTCCGGCGGCAGCACCGCGGCGATCTTCGCGAGTGCGCGCTCGGCCCCGGATTCGAGGGTCGCGTCGCCGCGCTGGCGCACCGTCGCGAGGCCGAGCAGCAGCGCCTCGGTCTCCTCGCGGTCGAGCATCAGCGGCGGCAGGAACAGCCCCGGCCCGAGCACGTAGCCGACCCCCGCCTCGCCCGAGATCGGCGCGCCCTGGGCCTGCAGAGCGGCGACGTCGCGGTAGACCGTGCGCGGCGAGATGCCGAGCGCGGCGGCAATCTCCGCCGCGGTCGTCGCACGGCGGCGGGCGCGCAGGAATTGCAGCAGGTCGAGCAGGCGCACGGCACGGGTCATCGGGCGATCATCGCATATCCTGCCGCCGGAATCCGTCAGCATGACGGAGGTCAGGAGACGCCGCGCGCAATCGCGAGAATCTCGTTGATCGCGTGGAGGATGTCCTCGATCCATTTGCGCTTCACCCGCCGCGCGATCAGGTCCTTGAGCGAGTTCACCACCGTCGTCGTCGCGGCCTCGTCGGCCTCGGCGTCGCCGCCTTCGCCGGAGGACTCGGCGATCGCGTTCTGCAGCGCCACCATTTCCTCCGCCAGCGCGCTGCGGCGCACGCCTTCGAGAAACTCGGCGATCGCCGCGACGTCGTCGCCGAGGAGGAAGGGTTCGAGTTCGGCGAACAGCGCGGCGACGCGGTCCTCGTAGATCGGCGCGAACCCGGCGTAACGCGCACCGTGCGGGGAGGCTTCGAGGCGCGCGGTCATGATCAGGTAGGCGAGGCGGAACAACGCATCCGCCGCGGCGAGATAGAGCCGCGAGAGATCGCGCAGCTTGTCGCCCTGCGCGGGCACGCCGCGCGGATGGTCGCGCAGCGCGAGCGCCAGATCGACGAACGCGCCGGTGCGGAAGTCGTAAGCCATGGCCGCCTCCTCGGGGGATCGGATTTTTCTCAATATGGGGAGGCCGGGCGGCGATGCCCCGTCATCGAAACCCTCAGCAATTCTGTGGCTTTGATGGTGTAAATGACGGAATTGTGTTACTTAGAAAGGAGCCGTCGGTTGCGGAATCCTGCGCCCATGCCCTTAGATCGAACATCCTTCATCCGCTCCCTGTTCGATACCTACCTCGCGAGATATGCCGCTCGCGACGAGCGTCTGGCCGGGATGTTCAGTGAGAATTTCTCGGGCTACACCGGCTGCGGCGATTTCCTCGTTCACGACCGCGAGCGCTGGCTCGCGATCACCCACGCCGATTTCGACGAAGTGCCCTATCTCGACATCGACATCGTCGACGTCGCGGTCCAGGACCTCGCCGCCGACGTGGTCGCCGCCACCGGCCTGTTCCACATCCACCTGCCCGGCGACGATCCCTTGGTGGCGCGCGAGGTGCTGCGGCTCTCGTTGGTGTTCCGCCGCGAGAGCGACGGCTGGCGGGCGGTGCACAGCGGCATTTCGGTGCCCTACCACCTGCGCGACGACGGCCGGATCTTCCCGCTCGACAGCATCGCCGCGCGCGCGGTCGAGCTCGAACGCCTGGTCGAGGAGCGCACCGCCGCGCTCGAACGCGCCAACGTCGCGCTCGAAACCCTCACCGTCACCGACGATCTCACCGGCATCGCCAACCGCCGCGCCTTCGACCGCCGCATCGCCGAGGAATGGCGGCGCGCCCGCCGCGCCGGCAGGTGCCTTACGCTGCTGATGATCGATATCGACAACTTCAAGCACTACAACGATTTCTACGGTCACGTCGTGGGCGACCGCTGCCTCGAACGGATCGCCCGCGTGCTCGCCGGGTCGGTGCGCCGCGCGAGCGATCTCGCGGCGCGCTACGGCGGCGAGGAATTCGCGGTGCTGTTGCCGGACGCCGACGTCGACGAGGCGATCGACGTGGCGACGCTGATCCGCCGCAAGCTCACCGCCCGCGCGCTCGTGCACGAAGGCGTGGGGCCGGGGATCGTCACCGTCAGCATCGGCGTGGCCTGCCGCGAGCCCGAGCCGGGCGGCGACCCGCGCGAACTCGTGCGCGCCGCCGATGAGGCGCTCTACCGCGCCAAGCGCGCCGGGCGCGACCGCATCGAGGCGGAGAACGGCGCGACGGTGACCTGAGCCTCAGGCGTCGATGAGTTCGGATTGAACGTGCTCGTGGAGCAACTGCGCCATTCCCGCATACGGCAGCGGCCGCGAGAACCAGTACCCCTGCAGCCAGTCACAGCCCACTAGGGCGAGCAGCGTCGCCGCCTCGGCGGTCTCGACGCCCTCGGCGGTGGTCTTGAGTCCCTTGGCGGTGGCGAGGTCGACCACCGCGCGCACGATCGCCACGTCGTCGGAGCGCTCGATGATGTGGCGCACGAACGACTGGTCGATCTTGATCCGGTCGAACACCGCGTTGCTGAGGCGCCCGAGCGACGAGAACCCGGTGCCGAAGTCGTCGAGCGCGATGTGGACGCCGAGCGCGTGCAGTTCCACCAGGGTTTCCGGCTCGGTGCCGCGCGGGTCGAGCCAGGCGCTCTCGGTGATCTCGATTTCGAGGCGGTGCGGCGCGAGGCCGGTGCGGGCGAGGATCTCCGCCACCGTGTGGGCGAAGTCGCGGTCGCGCAGCTGCACCGGCGAGACGTTGACCGCGACCACCTCGATCGGCCACGCCGCCGCGGCGCGGCAGGCGGTTTCGAGCACATGCGCGCCGAGCATCGTGATCAGCGGTGAGGCTTCGGCGACCGGGATGAATTCCGACGGTGGGATATCGCCGAACGTCGGATGATGCCAGCGCGCGAGCGCCTCGACCGCGACGATGCGGTGGGTGGCGGCGTCGTAGATCGGCTGATAGTGGACCGCGATGCCGTCGCCGGTTTCGAGCGCCGCGCGCAGGTCGGCGGCGAGCGTGCCGCGCCGCCGCAGCGCTGCGTCGAGCGCGCCGTCGTAGACCGAGGCGCAGGCGCGCCCGGCGGCCTTGGCCTGATAGAGCGCGACGTCGGCCTTGCGCATCACCTCGATGCGGTCGTCGCGGAGTGCGGAGAACGGTGCGATGCCGATCGAGCCTTCGATGAACACCCGCGCGTCGCCGGCGTCGATCGGCGCGCGCAATGCGTCGATCGCCGCGTCGGCCAACGCCTTCGCCCGCGTGGTGTCGAACCCGGGGGCGAGGA
>QKGW01000539.1 GCA_003250275.1 Alphaproteobacteria bacterium | reverse complement strand
CGCCGCCGACGCCGCGCCGCTCGCGCCCGAGGCGCTGCTCGGCTTCCCCGAGACGCGCATCGGCGAGGTCCGCCTGACGCCGTTGCCGTCGCTCCGCTTCGTCGCCTCCGATTACCCGGCCGCGGCGATCTGGCACGCCAACCAGGCGGACGACCCGCCGCCGGTGGACCTCGGCGCGGGCGGCGAAAAGGCGGTGGTCTGGCGGCCCGGCGACGCCGTGCGCATCCGCACCGTCGGCGCGGGTGCGTTCACCTTCCTGATGGCGCTCGCGATGGACGAGCCGCTCGCCAACGCCTGGGCGGGCGCGAGCGCCGTCGACCCCGGTTTCGAGATCGTGTCCGAACTTCAGGCGCTGCTTGCCGCACGCGCATTCACGGAGGCCCGATTGCCATGAGCGAAGCCCTCAGCCCCAGCGTTTCCCCGGTCGCCCGCCTGCTCCACGCGCTCGAAACCGCGCCGCCGTGGATCAACGGCCTGCTCTGCCGCTGCGGCGTCGCCGCGATCTTCTGGCGCTCGGCGCGCACCAAGGTCGACGGCTTCACCATCACCGACAACACCTACTTCCTCTTCCAGGAGGAATACCGCGTGCCGCTGCTGCCGCCCGAGGCCGCGGCGGTGATGGCGACCACGGTCGAGCACCTCGCCTCGGCGCTGCTGGTGATCGGCCTCGCCTCGCGCCTTTCCGCCGCGGCACTCCTCGGCATGACCCTGGTGATCCAGACCTTCGTCTACCCCGGCTCGTGGCCCGATCATCTGCTCTGGGCCTCTGCGCTGGTCTACGTGGTCCTGCGCGGACCCGGCGCGGTGTCGCTCGACGCGCTCGTGCGCAGGCGCATCCTCGGCGATTAAATCCTTGCGCCCGGCGGGAAAAATTCGGACTCTCTGATACAAGACCAACCGGCCGCCGAGGCGACACCATGGAGATGCATCAGGTCCGGTACTTCGTGACCCTGTGCGAAACGCTGAACTTCACCCGCGCCGCCGAGGCGTGCCACGTCGCCCAGCCTTCGCTCACCAAGGCGATCCAGAAGCTCGAGGACGAACTCGGCGGACCGCTGTTCAGCCGCGAGCGCGGCCTCACCCACCTCACCGACCTCGGGCGGCTGATGAAGCCGCACCTCGAAGCGGTGTACGAGGCGAGCGAGGCGGCCAAGCTCGAAGCCCAGAGCTTCCGCACCCTCGAAAAGGCGAACCTCAGGATCGGCGCGATGTGTACCATCGGCCCGACGCGCCTGATCGGCTTCTTCAAGACCTTCCGCACGCGCGTGCCCTCGGCGACCCTCAACCTCCACGACGCGCCCGGCACCCAACTCGCCGAAACCCTGCTCGCGGGCGACCTCGACGCCGCGTTGATCGCCCTGCCGAAGTACCCCGAGCGCTTCGACACCATCCCGCTCTACGAGGAGCGCTACGTCGTCGCCTTCCGCCCCGGCCACCGCTTCGAGGCGATGGAGCAGGTGCCGCTCCGGGAACTCAACACCGAGGACTACGTCAACCGCGTCAACTGCGAATACCCGGAGTACTTCGCCGCGCTCGGCATCCCCGACCCGGCGGCGGACTGCAACGTCTGCTACGAAACCGAGCGCGAGGACTGGATTCAGGCGATGATCCTCGCGGGGATGGGCTGCTGCGTCATCCCCGAGTTCCTGCCGATGATCCACGGCATCGCCACCCGCCCGCTGGTCGAACCGGAGATCGCCCGCAAGGTGGTGCTCGCCACCGTCTCCGGGCGGCGTCACTCTCCGGCGCTGCAGGCGTTCGTCACTCTCGCGCGCCGCCACGACTGGAACTGAATTCTCGACGCATGGGGTTGGCAAGATCGCCGCGAACGCCTAGCTTCGCTGCACCACTCCCTGATTGTCCGGTTGATGTTCGCCAGCTTATCCACGCGCCGCCAGTGGCTGCTCCTCCTCGCGCTTTCGTGCGTGGTGACGGTCGCCCTGCGCGCTGCCGAGCTGCCCGGCGCGCTGCTGCTCGGGCCGATGGCCTCGGCGATCGTGCTCGCGGTGCAGGGGGTCAAGCTCAAGGTGCCGCAGAAGGCCTACGTCTGCGCCCAGGCGGTGGTCGGCACGATGATGGCGGGCGTGATCAATCCCGAAACCCTCGATTCCGTGGTCGCCAACGCCCCGGTAGTGTTCTCGTTCGTGTTCGCCACCGTCGCGGCGAGCGGCGTGGTCGGCTGGGCGATGAGCCGCTGGCGCGTCCTCCCCGGCACCGCGGGAATCTGGGGTTCCTCGGCGGGTGCGGCCTCGGCGATGGTGGTGATGGCCGAGGAATTCGGCGCCGACGTGCGCATCGTCGCCTTCATGCAGTACTTGAGGGTTCTTTGCGTCGCGCTTTCGGCGGCGATAATTTCCCATTTCGTCGGCGTCTCCGGCGCGAACCATCTCGCGACCGACTGGCTCGCCCGCCCCGATCCGCTCGCGTTCGCCGAAACCGCCGTTCTGATCGTCGGCGGCGTGCTGCTTGCGCGCGTCGTGCCGGTGCCCTCGGGCGCGCTGATCCTGCCGCTCGCGATCGGCGGCGTGCTGCGCGGCCTCGGCCTCGTCGACCTGCAGATTCCGCCGATCGTGCTGCTGCTCGCCTTCGCCACGATCGGCTGGGTGGTCGGCCTGCGCTTCACCGGCGAGATCCTCCGCACCGTCGCCGCCAAGCTGCCGCACATGCTCGCCTCGATCCTCGCGCTGATGGCGTTCTGCGCGGGCATCGGCTGGATTCTCACCCGCCTGCTCGGCGTCGACATGCTCACCGCCTACCTCGCCACCAGCCCCGGCGGCGCGGATTCGATCGCGATCATCGCCGCCTCGACCGGCGTCGACCTCGGCTTCGTGCTGTCGTTCCAGACGATGCGGCTGATCATCGTCATCGTCGTCGGCCCGATCCTCGCCCGCCGCATCGCCCGCGCGATGGGGCACACGCCGGGCAAGCCCTCCTAATCGGCCTCCGCCACCGCCTCCGCCAGCCAGTCGATCACCGCACGCACCCGCGGTGCGCGGCGCACGTCGTCATGGACCGCGAGCCAGACTTCGCGCGCCGGCAGCGGACGCCCGGCAGGCAGTTCCACCAGCCCCGGCACTCCGGCGGCGACGTAGCGCGGCAGCAGCGCGACCCCCGCGCCCGCCTGCGCGGCGGCGGCGAGGATGCCGTTGTCGTTGCTGCGGAAACTCACCACGCGCTCGCCGCGGAAGGCATCGAGCCAGACCTCCTGCGGCAGTTCCGAAGGCACCCGGTCGTGGGCGGCGAACGTCCATTGCGACGGATCGCGCGCCGCGTACGCCGCCGTGGCGTAGAGGCCGAAGCCGACCTCGCCGAGCTTGCGCGCGATCAGCCCCTTGGGCTCCGGTCGCGACAGCCGCACCGCGAGATCGGCCTCGCTGCGGTCGAGATCGGCGAACGCCTGATCGCCGATCAGGTCGAGGACGATCTCGGGGCGGCTTTGCCGCAGCCGGGCGATGCGCGGCGCGAGGACGACGCGCGCGAGCACCGGCGGTGCGCTCACCCGCACCGATCCGCCCGCACCGTCGTCCAGCCCGCGCGCGGCGCGCTGGAGCGCGAACGCCGCCTCGCGCATCGGCGCCGCGCGTCCGGCGAGGCGCCGGCCCGCCTCGGTGAGCACCACCGCGCGCGGCAGGCGGTCGATCAGCCGCACCCCGAGCGCGGCTTCGAGCGCGCCGACGCGCCGCGCCACGGTGGTGTGGTCGACGTCGAGCCGCCGCGCCGCCGCCGACAGGCTGCCGAGTTCGGCGAGCACGAGAAAGACGCGCAGATCTTCCCAATTCATGTGGAATTTTCCTCATCTGATGTGCGTTCTTGAGGAATACTCCACATGGACGCGCGGCGCTAGCTTTGAACCGACAGCAACCGCGAACAGGACCCCGCCATGGAAACCGCCATCCGTTTCGACCGCCCCGGAGCCCCGGAGGCGATGTACCTCGCCGAAATCGAACTGCC
>QKGW01000449.1 GCA_003250275.1 Alphaproteobacteria bacterium | reverse complement strand
CCGCGCTCACCGCGCCGTGCGCCGCGAGCGTCGCCTCGGGCACGCCGAGGCAATCCATCTTCGCCGCGTTGGAGTAGGTGACGAAGCCGCGCTCGAACGCGGCGGAGCTGCCGGGAATGTCGGTGATCGCCGCGGCGATCAATCCGCCGGTGCAGGATTCTGCGGTGGCGAGCAACAGGCCCTGCCGGCTCGCGCGGGCGAGCGCATCTCGGGCGAGGGCGGCGAGCGGCGCGTCGGTCATGGTGTCCTCCGTTTCAGAACAGCCGCAACGTGGACGGCAGATAAGGCGCGACGAGCGCCACCACGATCGCCGCGAACAGCCCCGCGATCAGGTCGTCGAGCATGATCCCGAGGCCGCCGTGCACCCTGCGGTCGGCCCAGCCGACCGGCCCGGGCTTCCACACGTCGAACAGGCGGAAGGCGAAGAACGCGAGCAGCCAGCCGCCGAGGTCCGCTCCGGCGGGGATCAGCGCGATCCATTGTCCGGCGACTTCGTCGATGACGATGCTGCCGGGGTCCTCGGCATCCATTGCGCGGGCGGCGGTATCGGCGGCGGGGATGCCGATCAGCGCGGCTGCCGCGGCGGCGCACGCGAGCGCGAGCGGCCCGCCGAACGCGGCGATCGGCACTGCCGCGAGGGCGGCGGCGAAGGATCCGACGGTCCCGGGCGCAACCGGAGCGCGACCGACGCCGAAGCCTGTGGCCAGCGTCACTGACGCGAACTTCCAGAACGTGGATACCATGCGACCTCCAAGGGAGACTCGGCACGCCGGGTTCGGGCAAGGGATCGCGTCACACGCGCATTGCCCGGCATTCCGGAGGGCCGCATCTGCGGGGAATGCCTATACCCTATCATGGGTTAGAGCCGCTTGAATAGGAGCGGCTCGGGCGGGCGGAGACTTCGGCCTTGTTTTCGAACCGGGGCCAAGATAGGTTTTTCGCCGTCAAATGGGCGGTAAGGCTGTCGCCGATGCCGTTTTAGGGGCCGTTCAGGGGCCCCATGAGGAGGGTTCTGGGGGGCGCGGACGGAGCGTTGGCGGCCCATCGATGGAAGTATCCTGTCGGCGCGGCGAGGAAACCTGGGGTATCGCCGTCGCCAATCGAGGGGGGAAGCCGTGACGTTCGATCCATCGCACCCGAAAGATTCGCGCCTGATGGCCTTCCTGCGCCGTCGTTTTCCCGAGCGCATGATCTACATCCGCACCGGCGGCGCGAGCCACACGCTTACGCTCTCGACCGCGCGTCAGACCCTGATGGCGACTGCGCTTTGCGGGGCCTTGGGCTGGACGGCCTACGCGTCCGGAATGCACATCGCGCATGAGGCGGTTCTCTCGGCGAAAACCGATCAGGTCGCCGCCGCGCAGAGCGCGCACGACGAGATCGTCGCCGAACTCGTGAGCTACCGCGAAAAGGTCGCGGCGATCACCGGAGATCTCCAGCAGAGCTACGCGCGCGCCAACGATCTCGCGATGCAGAGCGTCGAGGTGCAGAAGGAGATCGTCGCGGTGGAGCGCCGCCAGGGCGCCACGGGCCGCAGCGACTCGGCGAGCAAGAAGGATCAGGCGCAGCTCGATTCGCTCGAGGAGAAGTACGCGCACATCGAGCGCGGACGCCACGAGATCGAGCGCCAGCGCGAGCGGCTGCGCAACCAGCTCGCCGAAATCGACCAGCGGATGTCGCGCCTCGCGGCCAAGGGCGAGGTTGAGCCCGATCTCATCGACCTGCGTCAGGCGGTGCTGCAGCGCGATCTCGCGATCACCCAGCGCGACACCGTGACCGCCGAGAACAAGCGCCTCGCGGACCGCCTCGAACGCATCCAGGCGGCGCAGAAGCAGATGTTCGATCAGGTCGCGGCGCTCGCCGACGGCGGCATCACGCAGATCGAAAAGACCCTCAAGAAGACCGGCCTCAACGTCGAGGAATTGCTTGGCAAGCAACAGGAAGCGAGCCGCGGCGGTCCCTTCGTTCCGGCCGACATTCCGGACCTTGGGCGCGAGGATCTCAACAGCGAGATGCGCGTCCTCTCCGACCAGATCGAACGCTGGGAGGGCCTCGCGCGGCTGATGGACAGCCTGCCGCTCGGCTACCCGGTGAAGACGCCGCGCGTCACCAGCGGCTTCGGCTATCGCCGCGATCCCTTCACCGGCGACCTCGCCGAGCATTCGGGCATCGACTTCCGCGGCGAGAAGGGCGACGTCGCGCTCGCGACCGCGCCGGGCACGGTGATCTACGTGGGCGACCGCGGCAGCTACGGATTGACCGTCGACATCGACCATGGCATGGGTCTGACGACGCGGTTTGGGCACCTCGAGAAGGCCTTGGTGAAGGTTGGCGACGAGGTGCAGGCGGGGTCTTCGGTGGCGTTGATCGGCAATACCGGCCGCAGCACCGGGCGTCACTTGCATTATGAAGTGCGCTACAACGGACAGCCATACAACCCCAAGGAATTGATCAGGGTTAAGCGATATGTTCAAAAAAGCCAGTAAGTCCAGCATTGGTGAGGGAAATATGGCCGAGAAGAAGGGACTTCCGTCGATCATCAGCCGTGGGCTGACGATCACCGGCGACCTCGCCAGCGATGGCGAGGTGCAAGTCGACGGCCGCGTCGAGGGCGACATCGCCTGCGTTTCGCTGGTCGTGGGTCTGGGTGGCGAGGTCGTCGGCGAGGTGCGCGCCAAGTCGCTGCGCCTGCACGGCCAGCTCACCGGCCAGGTTCTCGCCGACAACGTGTTCCTCGCCGCGACCGCGCGGATGGTCGGCGACGTGTATCACCAGAGCCTCGCGATCGAGCCCGGCGCGTTCCTCCAGGGCATGTGCCGCCGCAACGACGAAGTCGCCGAAGCCCCGGTCGCCGCGATCCCGGCGGCTGCGCCCGCCGAACCGCCGGCGCCGAGCAACGATACCGGCGTGACCGAAACGCCGCGGATGATCCAGGGCAAGCCGGTGCGCGGCCTCGTCGGCGTCGCTTCCTGACGAACCCGATACATCGGATACGGAAACGGCCGGAACTTCCGGCCGTTTTGCGTTTCTAGGGGTTGTCTGCGACCCGGATCGGCGCACCGCCGACGCGATGGCGGTAGATCTCGACGTTTTCGAGCACCCGCTGCACGTAGTTGCGGGTCTCCTTGAACGGGATCGATTCGATCCAGGTGATCGCGTCGACTTCGCCGTTGCGCGGATCGCCGTTGGTCTTGAGCCACTGGTCGACGCGGCTTTCGCCCGCGTTGTAGGCGGCGAAGGCGAGCGCCGGATGGCCGTCGTAGCGGTCGAGCAGACGGCCGAGATAGTGGCTGCCGAGCGCGACGTTGGTGTTGGGGCGCTGGGTCAGATAGCTCGGCGAGTAGGGGTGATTCATCAGCCGCGCCTCGCGCTCGGCGGTCTTGGGCATCAGCTGCATCAGCCCCTTCGCACCCGCCGAACTCGTCGCCTCGACGTCGAAGTTGCTCTCCTGGCGGATGATGCCGAGAACCACCGCCTTGGCGGGGGTGTCGGGCAGGTCGATCCACTTCGGCACCGGATATGCGAGTTCGGTATCCTGCACGTTGTGCTGGCGCAGCAGGCGCGACAGCCGCACCCCTTGCGCGACCGATATCTTCGATACCGCGGCGACCGCCGCGAGGCGTTCGTCGTCGTTGCGGGCGGCGTAGTAGAGGGCGCGGGCGAAGGTGGCGAACAGACGATCCTCGCCGATGCGGTCGAACTGCTCCAGGAGCCCCGAAAACTCGTGTTTGTGCACCCAGGCGGTCGCCTCCTTGGGGAGCGGCGGCACCGGCGGGATGGGCGGCGGGGCGGGTGCGTCGACCCGCTGTGCGGCGAGCTGGCCGTAGAAGGTGGTCGGCTCCTGCGCGGCGCGGGCGAACCACTCGGCGGCCTTCGCGGCGTCGCCCTTGGCGGCGTAGACGCGGCCGAGCCAGTAGGCGCCGCGGGATTTGCTCACCGGCGTCGAGACGATGTCGTA
>QKGW01000356.1 GCA_003250275.1 Alphaproteobacteria bacterium | reverse complement strand
TTCGCGATCGTGCTGCACAACCTGCCGGAAGGCATGGCGATCGGCGTCAGTTTCTCGAACTCCGACATGGCGGTGGGCGTTCCGCTCACCACCGCGATCGCGATCCAGGACTTCCCCGAAGGTCTCGCGGTGGCGCTCGCGATGCGCACCGCCGGGTTCTCGGTGTGGACCGCGGCGGCGGCGGGCATCGGCAGCGGCCTGGTCGAGCCGATCGGCGCGCTTCTCGGCGTCGGGCTCGCGGGCGGTTTCGCGATCGCCTATCCGATCGGCCTCGGCCTCGCGGCGGGCGCGATGCTGTTCGTGGTTTCGCACGAGGTGATCCCCGAGACCCATCGCAACGGCCACCAGACCCCGGCGACGATCGGTCTGATGGGCGGCTTCGCGCTGATGATGGTGCTCGATACGGTTCTCGGCTGACTTCGCGAAACCTTAACCCCTGCAAGGGCGTGTGCCGGGTTACTCCTGTTCCGCATTGGGATGGGGAGGGCGCGATGCAAACCATGTGGGACGCGGTCGACGGGTATTTCGAACGGCATCTGCTCGGCGGCGACGACGCGCTCGCCGCGGCGCTGAGCGCGAGCGACGCCGCCGGGCTGCCGCCACATGCGGTGGCGGCGAACCAGGGCGCGCTCCTGAACATTCTCGCCCGCACCGTCGGCGCGCGGCGGATCCTCGAAATCGGCACCCTCGGCGGCTACAGCACGATCTGGCTCGCCCGCGCTCTGCCCGAGGGCGGCGAGGTGGTGAGCCTCGAGGCCGACGCCGCGCACGCCCGCGTCGCCCGCGCCAACCTCGCCCGCGCCGGGCTGGGCGCTTGCGCGCAGGTGATCGTCGGCCCCGCGCTCGAAAGCCTGCCGGGCCTGGAACCGCCCTTCGACTTTGCCTTCATCGACGCCGACAAACGCAACAATCCGGCCTATTTCACCCACGCGCTGCGCCTGGTGCGCGCGGGCGGGCTGATCGTCGTCGACAACGTCGTGCGCGGCGGCGAAGTCGCCGACGCGGCGAGCCGCGACGCGAGCGTGATCGGCGTGCGCGCGCTCGTCGACCAGCTCGCGCAGGAACCCCGCGTCGTCGCCACCGCGATCCAGACGGTGGGGGCGAAGGGATACGACGGGTTCATCCTCGCATGGGTCCGCTGAGCGCCGCGCGTCACCGGCGGGCTGGACGCGGCGCGCCGAATCGCATACCTAGCGGGGGCAGTCCGCAACCTCGGGAGATCCCCATGTTCAAGGTCAACAGCTACTTCGACGGCAAGGTCTCGTCGATCGCGTTTCAGGGCGAGACGTTGCCCGCCACCGTCGGCGTGATGGCCCCCGGCGAATACGAGTTCGGTACCTCGCAGCACGAGACGATCACCGTGGTTTCGGGTGCGATGACGGTGCTGCTCCCCGGCGCCGAGGACTGGCGCACGGTCAAGGCGGGCGAGGTGTTCGAGGTCGCCGCGAAGATGAAGTTCCAGCTCCGCATCGCCGCCGACGTCGCTTACCTCTGCACCTACGCCTGATCGGCGTATTTCCGGTTTGCGCGGCGGAGCGCGAGCGCCTATATCGCCGTTAGGCGGCGCGGGGCGCTCCGCCGGTCCCACCACGGAACAGGTCCATGCGCAGTCTCTTTCCCCTGACGTTCGCTTTCGTTCTGACGGTTTCCGGCGCGGCCTTCGCGCAGACGCCGACCGCGGCGCAGTGCTCGGCCGAATACACCGCGTGCGACACGCAGTGCAACGCCGCCGATCCCAAGCACGGAATTTCCTACGCCGGCTGCTCGGCCAAGTGCGTGGCGAAGAAGGCCGCCTGCGAGAGCGAGATCATCTACGACAAGTCCGCCACCTGGACGAAGAAGCAGTACGACACCGCGAAGCCCTGGGTGGAAGAGAAGATCGACAACGCACCCGCCAATACCGAGTACACCTACCCCGACCAGAACAAGGATGCCGGCGCGAGCAAGCGCTGAGCCCGCGCCGCGCAAGGCGTGAATTGGGTTTCCAACCCGCAGGATTGCGCGTATATGGGATGGTCCGCTTTGACCGGGCGGCGCCTCGTGTCGCCGTCTCGGGCGGTCCAAGACCCGAGGGAGATGACATGGCCGAGACGACGAACTGGACCCCGGAATCCTGGCGCACCCATCCGATCGTGCAGATGCCCGAGTACCCGGATGACACGGCGCTGGTGCGCGTCGAGGACCGCCTGCGCAACTATCCGCCGCTGGTGTTCGCCGGCGAGGCGCGCAGTCTGAAGAAGGCGCTCGCCCAGGTGTCCGAGGGGCACGGTTTTCTGCTCCAGGGCGGCGACTGCGCCGAGAGCTTCGCCGACTTCCACCCCAACACCATCCGCGACACCTTCCGCATCCTCCTGCAGATGTCGGTGGTGCTGACCTTCGGCGGCTCGCTGCCGGTGGTGAAGGTGGGGCGCATGGCCGGCCAGTTCGCCAAGCCGCGCTCGGCCAACACCGAGATGATCGAGGGCGTCGAGTACCCGTCCTACCGCGGCGACATGATCAACGGCCCGGAAGTCTCGATGGACGCGCGCGTGCCCAATCCGGACCGCTTGGTGCAGGCCTACAACCAGGCTGCGGCGACGCTCAACCTGCTGCGCGCCTTCTCCCAGGGTGGCTACGCCAACCTGCGCGCCGTGCACCAGTGGAACCTCGACTTCCTTGCCGACACGCCGCAGGCGCACCGCTACAACGACCTCGCCAACCGCATCGACGAGGCGATGAGCTTCATGGCCGCGTGCGGCGTGACCCCCGATCTCGTCACCCAGATGCGCGAGACCGATTTCTACACCTCGCACGAGGCGCTGCACCTCAACTACGAGCAGGCGCTCACCCGCGTCGATTCCACCACCGGCGACTGGTACGACTGCTCGGCGCACATGCTCTGGATCGGCGACCGCACCCGCCAGATCGACGGCGCGCACGTCGAGTTCCTGCGCGGCGTCGGCAACCCGCTCGGGGTCAAGGCCGGCCCGTCGATGCCGGTCGACGATCTCCTGCGCCTCTGCGACATCCTCAACCCGGAGAACGAGCCGGGCCGCCTCACCGTGATCGCGCGCATGGGCGCCGACAAGGTGACCGAGAAGCTGCCGCCGCTGGTGCGCGCGCTCAAGGCCGAGGGGCGCAAGGTGGTGTGGTCGTGCGACCCGATGCACGGCAACACCGAGAAGGTGTCGAGCGGCCTCAAGACCCGCGATTTCGAGCGCATCCTCGCCGAGGTGCGCGGCTTCTTCGCGGTGCACGCCGCCGAGGGCACCCACGCGGGCGGCGTCCACTTCGAGCTGACCGGCAAGAACGTCACCGAGTGCATCGGCGGCGCGAGCGCGGTGACCGAGGAGACCCTCGGCGAGCGCTACGAAACCGCCTGCGATCCGCGTCTCAACGCCGACCAGTCGCTCGAACTCGCGTTCCTGATCGCGGGGCATCTCAAGGCCGAGCGCGACAAGAAGCGCGCCCATCCGCGTACGGTGATCTGAGGGAGTTCTGTTCATGGGGTCTGATCGTCCCCGGGGTTCCGCCGCCGCGGCGCACCCCGCCGCCGCCGACGTTCCGCGCTACACCGACAAGTACTTCACCCGCACACGGCAGATCGTCGAACGCTACGGCGACCTGCCGGTGACCTACGCGGTGTTCATGCGCCGCCCGGTGCTCTACACCGCCCGCCTCGCGCTCGACTGGATCGAGGCGGTGATGGCGGAGAAGGGCGCGAAGCTCACCGTCGAGGAGCGCTTCGAGGAAGGCGACTGGGTCGGCGCGGGCGAACCGATGATCTACCTCACCGGCTCCTTCTGCGCGCTCTCCGAGCTCGAAACCCTGTTCCTGCAGAAGTTCGGCGCGTGCTGCGTGGCGAGCTTCGGCGCCTACCAGATGGCGAGCGAGCTGCCCAAGACCGCGTTCCTCGCGATGGACGCGCGCCACTGCGCCGGCACCGAGATGGCCGAGCTGATGGCCTACGCCGCCTCGGTCGGCTCCAAGGCGGC
>QKGW01000158.1 GCA_003250275.1 Alphaproteobacteria bacterium | reverse complement strand
GCGCAGGCGAGGAGGTTGCGGGCGCGCGAGTAGTAGCCGAGCCCGGCCCACGCCGCCATCACCTCGGCGTCGGGCGCGGCGGCGAGATCGCCGACCGTCGGCCAGCGTTCGAGAAAGGCGCGGTAATAGGGGATCACCGCCGCCACCGTGGTCTGCTGCAGCATCACCTCGGAGAGCCAGACGCGATACGGATCGCCGCGCTCCCCCGGCGCGGGGCGCCAGGGCAGATCGCGGTGCCCGGCGTCGTACCAGGCGAGCAGGCGGGCGGTGAGGTCGGCGGGTTCGAGAAGCATCGCCAGAGAGGACGCGAAGCCGCCGCTTTCGTCAAGGGGCGGCGGCGGCTATGCTGGCGCGATGAAAAAACCCGCCGCCGAAGCCGCCAAGATCGAACCCCGCCGCCGCCGCAGGCCGCACCCCCTCGGGCTCGCGGTCGCCTCGGTGGTCAAGCCGATGGTTGGCAAGAAGGGTTTCCTCGACGTCGACATCCTCGCGCGCTGGCCCGAGATCGTCGGCCCCGAGGTCGCGGGCCAAGCGATTCCCCTGCGCGTGCAGAAGCCGCGCGCGGGTTCGCTCGAAGGCGCGACCCTGGTGGTGCGCGTCGGCGCGGCGGCGTTCGGCATGGTGCTGCGCCATAGCGAGCCCGAGATCTGCGGGCGGATCAACGCCCATTTCGGCTACACCGCCGTCGCCAAGCTCAAGATCGAACTCGGCACCCTCCCCCCGCCGCGCCCCGCGCCGGCGCCGCCCGCGCCGCCGCCGGAACTCACGGCGGAGGAGTACGCCCGCTGCGAGGCGGTATCCGACCCCGGGTTGCGCGACGCCCTGGCCGCACTCGCGCGCACGATGAAATCCCGCGCGAGGGGATGACAACCGCGGCAGCGCGCTTTATCTCAAGCGCTTAGTGTCGTCGTCTCCAGGAGTTTTCTTCGTGATCGCATCGCTCCGCCGTTTCGCCCTCGCGCTCGCCGCGCTGGTGTGCCTCGCTCCCGCCGCCCGCGCCGAAGGCGTGACGCTCCACGACCTTTCCGTCGGCCGCGAGGACGCGCCGGTGACGATCCTCGAATACTCCTCCTATACCTGTCCGCACTGCGCGCACTTCCACGAGGCCAACCGCCCGTGGCTGATCAAAACCTTCGTCGACACCGGGCGCGCCAAACTGGTGTTCATGGACTACCCGCTCGACGGCCTCGCGATGGCCGGGGCGATGCTGGTCCACAGCGCCCCGCCCGAGGTTGCGCCGGTGCTCTCCGAAACCCTGTTCTCCGAGCAGCGCACCTGGGCGACCGCGCAGAACCCGCGCCAGGCGCTCGCCTCGCTCGCCGGTCTCGCCGGCATGGCTCCGGCGCAGGTCGACGCCGCGTTCGAGAACAAGGCGCTGTTCCAGGCGCTGCTCGACCGCCGCGCCGAGGCGTTTCAGAAGCACGGCATCGATTCGACCCCGACGCTCATGATCAACGGCACCAAGATCGCCGCCAACGCCTCGGAAGAAGACCTGACCAAGGCGATCGAGGTTGCCGAAAGCGCCGCGAAAGCGAAAAAATAAGGTCTGACGACCGACACTTGCGGGCGCGGCGCATCCGGGCATAATTCGCCCATGATCCAATTCACCAAGCTGCGCCTCTCGGGTTTCAAATCCTTCGTCGAGCCGACGGAACTCCTGGTCGAACCGGGGTTGACCGGCGTCGTCGGCCCGAACGGCTGCGGCAAGTCCAATCTCGTCGAGGCGATGCGCTGGGTGATGGGGGAAACCTCCGCCAAGCAGATGCGCGGCGGCGAGATGGACGACGTGATCTTCGCCGGTTCGCGCGAGCGCCCCGCCCGCAACGTCGCCGAGGTGACGCTCACCCTCGACAACCGCGCCCGCCTCGCCCCCGCCGCCCTCAACACCGCCGACGACCTCGAAGTCTCGCGCCGCATCGACCGCGGCGGCGGCTCCACCTACCGCGTCAACGGCAAGGAAGTGCGCGCCCGCGACGTGCAGCTGCTATTCGCCGACGCGGCCACCGGCGCGCGCTCCACCGCGATCGTCTCGCAGGGGCGCATCGGCGCGCTGATCGCCGCCGCCCCCGCCGAACGCCGCGCACTGCTCGAAGAGGCGGCGGGCATCTCCGGCCTCTATTCGCGCCGCCACGAGGCCGAACTCCGCCTGCGCGCCGCCGAGAACAACCTCGCCCGCCTCGACGACGTGCTCGGCGCGCTCACGACGCAGAAGCAGGGGCTCGACCGCCAGGCGCGCCAGGCGGCGAAATACCGCACCCTCTCCGAGGAAATCCGCGCCCTCGACGTCGCGGTGACGCGCCGCGCCTGGGACGAAGCCGCCGCCGCGCTCGACGAGGCGCGCGCGCAGTTCGCCGCGGCGGAAACCGCGGTCGCCGCCGCGATCGGCGCGGCCGCGGAGGCAACGCGCCTGCAGGCCGACGCGTTTTCCGCCGTCGACCCGGCGCGCGAGGCGGCGCAGGCGGCGCAGCAGGCGTTGCAGAAGCTGGTCTCCGAACGCGATGCCCTCGACCAGGAGGAACGCCGCCTCGAACGCGCGACGCGTGGCAACGCCGAACGCCTGGAACAGATCGGCGGCGACCTCGCCCGCGCCGACGGCCAGATCGCCGACGCCGAAAGCCGCCGCGCCGCGATCGGTGCCGAACGCGAACGCCTCGAAGCCGAGGCCGCCGACGCGCCCGCAGCCCTCGCCCGTGCCGCCGCGCGCGCCGCCGAGGCCGATGCCGAGCGCCAGGAGGCGGAAACCCGCCTCGCCGCCGCGACCACCCGCCTCGCCGAGGCGGAGGCAGGGGTCAAGGCGGCGCAGCGCCGCCGCGCCGAGGCCGACGCCGCGCTCGCCCGCGTCAACGGGCGAATCCGCCAGATCGAGGAGCAGATCGCCACCGCGACCCAGCGCCGCGTCCCCGCCGAGCGCATCGCCGCCGCCGAAACCGCGCTTGCCGAGGCGGAGGCCGCCCAGGCCGGCAAGTCCGCCGCCCGCGACGCCGCCGAGGCCGCACGCGCCGCCGCCGAAACCGCGCGCGGCGAATCCGCCGCCGCCTTCGCCGAGGCCGACGCCGCGCTGCGCCGCATCGACGCCGAGATCGACGCGCTCAAGGCGGTGCTCGCCGCCGACGCGCGCGCGGGCGGCGCGCCGGTGCTCGACCGCGTGCGCGCCGAACCCGGATATGAAGCCGCCGCCGCGGCGCTGCTCGACCACGGCGCCGACGCCCCCGAGGACGACGGCGCGAGCCCGCGCGGCTGGCGCACCTACCCGCCACTCGCCCACGCGCCCGATGCGCCCGCCGCGTTGCCCTCGCTCGCCGGCCACGTCGGCGCGCCCGCCGCCCTCGCCCGCCGCCTCGCGCTCGCCTTCCTCGCCCCCGACACCGCTACCGCCGACCGCCTCGCGCCGACCCTCGCGCCGGGCCAGACCCTGGTTTCGAAGGACGGCGGCCTGTGGCGCTGGGATGGCTTCGTCATCCGCCCGGGCGCGCCGTCGGCCGCCGCCGCGCGCCTCGAACAGGCCAACCGCCTGCGTGCGCGCGAAGCCGAGCGTCCGGCGCTCGCCGACGCGCGCGCCGCCGCCGAGACCGCCCGCAACGCCGCGCGCGACGCCGCGCAGCGCGCCGAATCGGACGAACGCGCCGCGCGCGAAGCCGCCCGCGCCGCCGAAGCCGCGCTCGCCGGAGCCCGCGCCGCACGCGACCGCCTCGCCCGCGAACAGGCCGAAGCCGAGGACCGCCTCGCCGCGTTCGCCGATTCGCACGCCGCCCTGCTCGCCGAGCGCGCCGAGGCGGAAGCGGTGCGCGCCGCCGTCGGCGCGGAGGCGGAAGAGGTTCCCGAATCCCTGCGTGAGGACCTCGCGGCCGCCCGCCGCGAGGCGGAAAGCGCACGCGGCCGCGCCCTCGACGCCCGCGCCGCGCAGGACGCGATCGCCCGCGAGGACCGCCTGCGCCGCGACCGCATCGCCCAGCTCACCGCCGAAACCGAGGACTGGCT
>QKGW01000199.1 GCA_003250275.1 Alphaproteobacteria bacterium | reverse complement strand
CGCAAGTTCCTCGACCACTTCGAGCCCGCGCTCGCGCGGGTGATGCGCACCGACGCGCCGCTGTCGCTGCTCGCCATCGACATCGACTTCTTCAAGCGGGTCAACGACGCCTACGGCCACCCGGCGGGGGACGACGTGCTGGTCGCGGTCGGGCGGATTCTCGAACGCACGGTGCGCCGCACCGATCTCGTCGCGCGCTTTGGTGGCGAGGAGTTTATGGTGCTGCTCGCCGACACCGACGCCGGGGGGGCGGCCGACGTGGCGGAGAAGCTGCGTGCGGCGGTCGAGGCGGAACGCTGCGTCGTCGAGGTGACGGGACGCCCGCTCGAAATCGCGGTGAGCATCAGCATCGGCGTCGCAACGGCGACGCGCGGCACCCCGACCTCGTTCGACGATCTGATCGAACGCGCCGATCAGGCGCTCTACGCCGCCAAGCTCGCGGGCCGCAATCGTGTGGAAATCGAAACCGGCGTGATCGCCTGAGGCTCAGTCGCCGTCGCGTCCGAGAATCGTCGCCGGATCGGCGGTGATCGGACGGTAGATCTCGACGCGGTCGCCCTCGGCGACCTTCGCGGTGAGCGGCGTCACCTTGCCGAACACGCCGACCTTCTGGGCGTCGAGGTCGATCTCGGGAAACTGTGCGAGGATGCCCGAGCGCGCGATCGCTTCGCCGACGGTGGTGCCGTCGGGCACGTCGAGCTTGAGCCAGACCTGGCGGGTGGCGGTGGCGTAGGCGACGCCGATGTGCAGCGGCATGTCGGCTCTCCTCAGTGACAGGCGGACGCGGGTTCGGACGCGGCGGCGGCGCGCTTCTTCGCGTCGCGGGTGTCGAGCATCCGTTTGGCGGCAAGCGCGAAACCGAGGACGAGGAACCCGCCCGGCGGCAGGATCATCAGCAGGAAGCCCTTGTAGTCGGGGATCACCGTGGTTTCGAGGAAGCGCATCGGCGCGCCGAGCATCAGGGAGGCGTTGGCGAACAGCGTGCCCGAGCCGAGCAGTTCGCGCACCGCGCCGATGCCGGTGAGGACGAAGGTGAAGCCGACGCCCATGCCGAGGCCGTCCATCGCCGAGTAGAACGGCCCGTTGCGCGATGCGAACGCCTCGGCGCGGCCGAGGATCACGCAGTTGGTGACGATCAGCGGAATGAACAGGCCAAGCACCTTGTAGAGCTCGTGGCCCCAGGCGTTGATCGCCATGTCGACGAGAGTGACGATCCCCGCGATCACCAGGATGAACGCGGGAATGCGCACCTGCGGCGTGATCACGCCGCGCACCAGCGAGATCGCGAGGTTGGTCATCACCAGCACCGCGGTGGTGGCGAGGCCCATGCCGAGGCCGTTGGTGGCGGTCGCGGTGACCGCCAGCAGCGGACACAGAGCGAGCTTCTGCGACAGGGTGACGTTGTTGGTCCAGAGGCCGTCCTTGAGAATCGCGACGGCGCGCGCGGACACCTTGCTCATGACACGCTCCTCGGCTTGGTCGCGGGAACCGCGGCGGCGGGCTTGGCGTCGCCGATCATCCGCGCGCGGTTGGCGGCGAACAGCTCCAGGCCTTCCTTCACCGCCTTGACCACCGCACGCGGCGTGATCGTCGCGCCGGAGAACTGATCGAAGCGCCCGCCGTCCTTCTTCACCGCCCATTCGGCGGCGGGGGTGTTGGCGAACGAGTGACCGGCGAAGCCCTTCACCCAATCGGTCTTGCGCGCGTCGACCTTGTCGCCGAGGCCGGGGGTTTCGGAATGCTGCACCACCCGCACGCCGAGGATCGCGCCAGCGCGGTCGACGCCCATGACGATGACGATATCGCCGCCGTAACCCTTGCCGATCACCCGGTAGGCCACCGCCGAAACCTCGCCGCCCTTGCGCGCGCGGTAGACGGTGACCGGGCCGCCGTCGGTGTCGAGGGTGACGGTGTCGGCGGTCATGTCGTTGGTGCGCAGGCTCGCCGGGATCACCTGGTCGAGTGAGGCGGTGAGATCGGCCTTGGCGGCGCGCTCGATCGCGGGCGCGGTGAGCTTGTAGCCGTAGGACAGCGCCACCGAGGCGGTGAGGCAGAAGCCGCCCAGGAGCACTCCCTGGAACCACGGCGCGGTGCGGTAGATCGCCATCAGCGGGTCCCTCCGGCGGTCAGCGGCCGCCCCTTGCGGTCGCGCCCGTAGATGCGCGGGCGCACCCAGCGGTCGATCAGCGGCGTCGCCGCGTTCATCAGCAGCACCGCGAACGCCATGCCCTCGGGGTAGCCGCCCCAGGTGCGCACGACGAAGATCAGCACGCCGATGCCCGCGCCGTAGATCAGTTGGCCGGTGCGCGTCACCGGCGAGGTGACGAGATCGGTGGCGATGAACAGCGCGCCGAACACCGTCGAGGCGGCGAAGGCGTGCACCAGCGGCGACAGGAAGCGCTCGGGGTCGATCAGGTGGAACAGCATTCCGGGCACGAGGATGCCCGCGAGCAGCGCCACCGGGGTATGCCAGGAGACGATGCGCAGCGCGAGCAGCACGCCGCCGCCCGCGAGCAACAGCACCGCCGAGGTCTCGCCCATCGAGCCGACGGTGGTGCCGAACACCAGCTGCGCGAGGTCGAAGCCGTGCGACAGGGTCTCGGAGAGCGGCACGCCGCGCGCGAGTTCGGTCTTGGCGTGGCCGAGCAGCGAGGCGGAGCTGACCGCATCCATGTTGACCTGACCGCCGAACCCGAAGGTCACCGCGATGCCGTCGAGGAAGCCCGGCGCGTCGTCGCCGAAGATCGGGCGCGGCGCGACGTAGCGGGTCATTTCGAGCGGGAACGAGATCAGCAGCGCGACGCGCGCGACCATCGCCGGGTTGAAGAGGTTCTGGCCGAGGCCGCCGAACACCTGCTTGCCGATGACGATGGCGAGCACGCTGCCGACCGCGCCGATCCACCACGGCGCCCACGGCGGCAGGGTGAGCGCGAGAATCCAGCCCGACAGCACCGCCGAGCCGTCCTGCAGCGTCGTAAACGATTTGCCCGCGAGCTTGAGGCAGAGCGCCTCGGCAAGCACCGCGCTCGCGACCGTGACCGCGAACAGGAATACCGCCGGCCAGCCGTAGAGGCCGAGGCCGAACACCGTCGCCGGGGTGAGGGCGATCATCACCCAGGCCATGATCATCGGCGTCGAACGCCCGGCGTGGGCGAACGGCCCGGCAACGAAGGGACGGGTCCCGACCATCACGACTCTCCCGATTCGGCGGCGGCGGCGCGCGCCTTCGCGGCGGCGGCCTTCTTGGCGTCTGCGGCGGCCTTGCGCTCGGCGGCGAGCTTGGCCTGGCGCGCGGCCTTGGCGGTGGCGAGGCGCTTGGCCTCCTCGTTGCGCTGGGCGATGCGCTGCTGCGCGCTGAGATGGCCCTTGGCGTGGTGGAAGCTCTGCACCAGCGGGATCCGCGACGGGCAGGCGAAGGCGCAGCTGCCGCAGCCGATGCAATCCATCAGCCCGGCCTCGACCGCGGCGTCGAAGTTGCCGTTGCGGATGTGCGCCGCGATCTCGAACGGCAGGAGGCCGCACGGGCAGGCGTTGACGCAGGTGCCGCAGCGCAGGCAGGCGTGCGCCGGGCCGCGCCGGGTGTCGGAGGGCAGCAGCGCGAGCACGCCGTTCATCCCCTTCACCGTCGGGGTCTCGGTGGAGCGCAGCGGCTGGCCCATCATCGGGCCGCCGGAGAGGAGTTCCTGCGGGGTTTCGGTGAAGCCGCCGCAGAAGTCGATGAGCGCCTGGATCGGCGTGCCGAGCGGCACGCGCAGGTTCATCGGCGTCTTGATCGCGCTGCCCGAGACGGTGAGGATGCGCGACACCAGCGGGCGGCCGTTGACCACCGCATCGTGCACCGCGAAGGCGGTGGCGATGTTGTGCACCACCACGCCGATGTCGGCGGTGAGCGCGCGCGCCGGGGTCTCGCGCCCGGTGAGGGTGTGGACGAGGTGCTTCTCCGAACCCATCGGATAGCGCGTCGGCACCGCGCGCACGGTGATTTCGGGATAGGCTGCGGCGGCGGCGGTCATCGCCGCGGTGGCGTCGGGCTTGTTCGATTCGATCGCGATCAGCGTCTGCGCGACGCCGAGCGCCTTCGCCATCAGCGCCACGCCGGCGAGCAGCTCGTCGGTGTGTTCGCGCATCAGGCGGTCGTCGCAGGTGAGGAAAGGTTCGCACTCGGCGCCGTTCATCACCAGGGTGTCGAGCGAATGGCGCTCGCGCAGATTGAGCTTCACCGCCGAGGGGAAGGTCGCGCCGCCGAGGCCGACGATGCCCGCTTCGGCGACGCGCTTGGCGATCTCCTCGGGCGCGGCGTCGGGGTCCAAGGGCGGCATCGGCTCGCACCACGCGTCCTTGCCGTCGGGCACCAGCGCCACCGCCATGCCCTTGAGGCCGGAGGCGTGCGGCACCGGATAGAGGCCGATCGCCTCGATCGTGCCCGAGGTCGAGGCGTGCAGCGCCGCCGACACCGGACCCGCGGCGGTGGCGATCACCTGCCCCTTGAGAACGTAGTCGCCCGCCTGCACCACCGCGCGCGCAGGCGCGCCGATGTGCTGTTGCAGCGGCAGGTAGAGCTTCGGCGCGAGCGGCCCGGCGACGACCGTCTTGTCCTTGGTCGCGTCCTTGCGCTCGGCGGGGTGCACCCCGCCCTTGATGCGGAACAGCTTCATTGCGTCAGCACTCCCGAGCCGGAGTTCGCCGGGGTTTCGCCGGGCTTGGGCCAGTACCAGGTCTGCAGCGTCACCGGCACCGGCTCGAGGCGGATGCCCTCCGCCGGGCAGGTCTCGACGCACGCGCCGCAGCCGGTGCAGGCGTCCTTGATCACGCTGTGGACCTGCTTCGCCGCGCCGAGGATCGCGTCGGTCGGGCACTTGCGCGAGCACTTGGTGCAGCCGATGCACACGCTCTCGTCGACGTGCGCCATCATCGGGCCGGTCTCGTTCATCCCCGAGAGGTCGACGGAGACGCAGAGCTTGTCGGCGAGCGCGTGCGCCACGGCGCGGCCACCCGGCGGGCAGATCGTCACCGGCGCCTCGCCCTTGGCGATCGCCGCCGCCGCCGCCGCGCACCCCGGATAGCCGCACTGGCCGCAGTTCTGGCCCGGCAGGATCTCTTCGAGGTCGCCTTCGAGCGGGCTCGAGTCCACATGCAGGCGCTTCGCCGCGATGCCGAGGAAAACTCCGAGGCCGCCGCCCAGGGCCGTCAGTCCGACAATCGCTTCGATCATCGTCCGTCCTCCTTCACTGCGAAACCAGGCCGGCGAAGCCCATGAACGCCATCGACAGCAGCCCGGCGGTGATGAAGCTCACCGGAGCGCCGCCGAAGGCGTAGGGCACCTGCGACAGCGCGAGGCGCTCGCGCAGGCCGGCGAACAGCACCATCACCAGGGTGAACCCGGCGGCCGAGCCGAAGCCGTAAAGCACGCTTTCGACGAAGCCGTGGTCTTCCTGGATGTTGAGCAGCGCGACGCCCAGAACCGCGCAGTTGGTGGTGATCAGCGGCAGGAAGATGCCGAGCACCTGGTAGAGCGTGGGCGAAATCTTGCGGATCACCAGTTCGGTGAACTGCACCACCGCGGCGATCACGAGAATGAAGGTGAGGATGCGCAGGTAGGCGATGTCGAGCGGCACCAGCAGCGCGTGCTCGAGCAGCCAACCGGCGGCGGTGGCCAGGGTGAGCACGAAGGTCGTCGCCATGCCCATGCCGAGCGCCGTCTCGACCTTGTTCGACACGCCCATGAACGGGCACAGGCCAAGGAACTTGACCAGGACCACATTGTTCACCAGCACGGTGCCAAGGATGAGAAACAGGTACTCGCTCATTGAACCTACCCTCACAACAGGTTTCGCCGAACCGGTTGCACACCCCGTACCAAACCTCGGGAGGCGAGGAAATGCCTGGGAAAGCGGCATGGCAGCCGGGTTTACAGGCAGGTTTTCCGACGCCCTCCCGTGTCACGTTTGCGACAGCTCCGGGTGGCAGGGGTGAAAGATGTCATAAAACGTACGTGTATTCCAAGCGAAACTGCCAGTTTCGTGCGCGATTAGGTTTTTGGGCATATATCTTGCGAGTGTGTCGGGGAAAATCGGCGAGGATGGCGGTATGCATCGTGATGAATCCGCCAATGGCGGAAAAACCACTGAAATGGCAAAGACTTCGGGTGAGAATGCGGGGGGTGTCGCAGGGGGTGCGACAACGGTGGAAATCGCCGGGCAGGACGCGACTCGACCGCACCCCGACCTACCCCCGGGATTGTTCTTCGATACCGTCGAGGCGCTGCTTTCGGGAATTTCCGTGGCTGACGCCTCGGGCACGATTCTCTACGTCAACCCGGCGTTCGAGCAGATCACCGGCTATTCCGCGTCCGAGGTGATCGGGCAGAATCACAGCCTGCTCTCCAACAAGAAGACCCCGGTGCGGGTCTACGAGGACCTCTGGCGCACCATCGGTGCGGGCAAGATCTGGCAGGGCCGCCTGCTCAACCGCCGCAAGGACGGCAAGCCCTACCTCGCCGATCTCAAGGTGGTGCCGGTATCGGGCGAGGAGGGGCGCGGCGGCTACTTCCTCGGCATTCAGCGCGACGCCTCCGCCGAGATGAACCTCGAACAATCGGTGGCGACGCAGAAGGCGCTGATCGAGAACATCATCGACGTCGCCCCGGTGGTGATGGCGCTCTTGAACGAGCACGGCAAGGTCGTGATCGACAACCACGCCTACAAGGTGCTGATGGCCGACATGGGCGGCCGCGAACCGGCGTGGGAATTCCTCAAGGCGGTCGCCGACGGCGACGCCACCTCGATCCTGGTGGAGCGCCGCGAGTTCGACAGCGTCGAGATCAAGATCGAGGTCGGACGCCGCCTCGGGCCGCGCTGGTTCACCTGCTCGGGTTTGTGGATCGACGTCGCCCGCCCCGAGATCGACAGCTACTACGAACCCGGCACCGGGCGCGCGCTGCTGCTCGTCTGCCTCGACGTCACCGCGCGGATGCGCGCCTTCCAGCAGGCCAAGACCTCGGCGATCCGCGCTCTCACCGCGGAGATCCAGCAGGCGCAGGGAATGCGCGAGGTGCTGCAGGGCGCGGTCTACCAGCTTCAGGGTCCGATCAACATGCTCGGCGCGGTCGGCACCATGCTCGACCGCCAGGGCAACGCCAACCCCGCCCTCGCCGCGGCGATCCGCGACGTCCAGCAGGCGGGCAACGAGACCCTCGCCCACCTCCGCGATTCGGTGCCGCAGACGGTCCACGAACCGGTGCTGCCGCTCAACGTCAACGAGGTGGTGCGCGAGGTGATGGACTTCATGGTCGACCGCCTGCTCGCCGAGGGCGTCGCGCTCTCGTGGCTGCCCACCGCGGTGCTGCCCGCGATCAGCGGACGCGCCGGCCAGCTCCGCACCCTGGTGAAGGTGCTGATCGACAACGCCGTCGACGCGGCAAGCGAGCCCGGCACCGGCGAACGCGCGGTGGTGATCGAGACCCGCCGCACCGAAGGCGGCGTCGAGATCGCGGTGAGCGATTCCGGCCCCGGCGTCGACCCCGCGATCCGCGCCAAGATGTTCGAGCCGTTCTTCAGCGCCTGGAAGCGCTGGCGCGGCCGTCCGGGCATGGGCCTCGCCATCGCCCAGAACATTCTCACCGAACACGGCGGCACCATCGACGTCCGGAACCGGCCCGAGGGGGGCTGCCGGATCGCCATCGGACTGCCGTGCGAAGACGAAGCGATGATCACCCGGGGGGATGGAGTCTGATGCCTGTCGATCGATCTCCGCGCGGCGCGGCGCCCGATCGCGGCGCGCTCATCGAGACCGAACTGGAAATTCTGTTCGCGGTCAGCCGCGTGCTCAGCCGGTCGCTCAACCTGCCCGAGACCTTTGCCGAGGTGCTCGACCTGCTGCACGACCAGGGTGCTTACACCCACGGCTTCATCGTGCTCAAGGACGACGGCGGCGAGGAGTTCTCGCTCCGCGCCGCGCACCGCGACGTCGGCGGGGTTTCCGGCCCGGTGCGCTACAAGCCGGGCGAGGGTGTGATCGGCGCGGTGGTCGCCTCGGGCGAGACCGTGCTGCTGCCGCGCATCGCCGACGAGCCCAACTTCCTCCACCGGCTCAAGGTGTTCGACCGCGAGCTGCCGTTCATCGCCGCGCCGATCCCGGGCGAGGGGGCGGAGATCGTCGGCGTGATCGCGGCCCAGCCGCCCGCCGAACGCGCGCTCCTCGGCGAGCGCTCGCGCTTCATGGAAATGGTCGCCAACCTGATCTCGCAGACCGTGCGCCTCAACCGCCGCGTCCTCGCCGAGCAGCAGGAGATCAAGGAGGAGCGCGACAGCCTGCGCCGCCGCGTGCGCGGCCAGCACGGCTTCGACACCATCGTCGGCCACACCCCGGTGATGCGCCAGGTGTTCGAACAGGTACGTCTGGTCTCGAAGTGGAACACCACGGTGCTGATCCGCGGCGAGAGCGGCACCGGCAAGGAACTGATCGCCAACGCGATCCACTACAACTCGCCGCGCGCGTCGTCGCCGTTCGTCAAGCTCAACTGCGCGGCGCTGCCCGAGAACCTGCTCGAATCCGAAATGTTCGGCCATGAAAAGGGCGCGTTCACCGGCGCCCAGTCGCAGCGCAAGGGCCGCTTCGAACTCGCCGACGGCGGCACCCTGTTCCTCGACGAGATCGGCGAAATTTCCGGCCTGTTCCAGTCCAAGCTTCTGCGCGTGCTGCAGGAGGGCGAGTTCGAGCGGGTCGGCGGCACCGAGACGATCAAGGTCGACGTGCGGGTGATCGCCGCAACCAACCGCGACCTCGAAGGCGCGGTCGCGGACAACACCTTCCGCGAGGACCTCTACTACCGCCTCAACGTGATGCCGATCCGCACGCCGCCGTTGCGCGAGCGCGCCGAGGACGTCCCCGATCTGGCGCGCTTCCTCGTCGAGAAGATTTCGCGCGCCCAGCGCCGCGACCTCACCATCGACGACGACGCGATCCGCATCCTCGTGCGCCACCGCTGGCCGGGCAACGTACGCGAACTCGAAAACAGCCTCGAACGCGCGGCGATCATGTCGGAGACCGGCATCATCGACGAGCGTGCGGTGATCCTCGCCGGATTGCAGGACCGGATGATTTCGAGCCCCGGCATCGACGCGCCGCCGCCGCCTTCGCTCGGACGTCCGGGCCCCGCGACGCCGCCGCCGGTCGATCTCGACGATCCCGACGTCTCCGAACGCGAGCGGGTGATCGCGGCGCTCGAACGCGCGGGCTGGGTGCAGGCCAAGGCGGCCCGCCTCCTCAACATGACGCCGCGCCAGATCGCCTACCGCATCCAGACGCTGGGGATCGACGTGAAGCAGTTCTGAGGCATAAAACTTGCGGGCGGTTTGGGTTTTGCGCGACGTGGGATCCATCGCGCGCCACGCAAAACAATGAGGGCGCAGGGCCACGGCCCTGTGCGGAGCCCGGGGCAGCTCCCGGTTTCTTTGATCGAAGGAAGGCCCGCGCATGTGCATCATGTTCATCGACGCGACCGAGGCGCTGGCGCAGATCGCCACCCGGCTGCACCGCCCCGGCGACGCGCCGCTCGTGGTCAACCGTGACGCCGCGGTCAAGCCCGAGGACCTGCCGTCGCTGATCGCCGCCGCGCGCGCCGACACCATCCTCGTCGACCACACCTACCTCCCCACCGACATCGCGATGCGCTGCAAGGGCCTGCGCCACGTCGTCTTTCTCGGCACCGGCGCGCGCAGCTACATGGACATCGAGGCTCTCGCCGCCCACGGCATCAGCGTCGACATCATCAAGGGCTACGGCGACACCGCCGTCGCCGAATGCGCGGTATCGCTGATGATGTCCGCCGCCAAAGGGCTCGCGCGCATGGACCGCGGCATCCGCGGCGGCGAATGGCTGCGCACCGAGGCGATGGAACTGAAGGGCAAAACCCTCGGCCTGCTCGGCTTCGGCGGCATCGCCGCTGAGGTCGCGCGAATCGCCGGGCTCGGCCTCGGCATGGAGGTGCTCGCCTGGAACCGTTCGCCCAAGGACCATCCCGGCGTGCGCTTCGTCGATCTCGACACCCTGCTCGCGGAGAGCCACGTGCTGTCGCTGCACCTGCTGCTCTGCGACGAGACCCGCGGCTTCCTCTCGGCGGCGCGAATCGCGCGGATGCGCCCCGGCGCGATCCTCGTCAACACCGCGCGCGGCGCGCTGCTCGACGAGGCGGCGCTGATCGCCGCGCTCGACCGCGGCGCGCTCGGCCATGCCGCAATGGACGTGTTCGCGGTCGAACCGCTGCCCGCCGACCATCCGTTCACCCGCATGGACAGCGTCACCCTCTCCGCGCATTCCGCCTTCCGCACCCCCGAGGCCGCCGAGAATCTCATCGGTTCCGCCCTCGACATCTGCCGCCGCCTCCACGCCACCGCCGAATAACCCCTTGCCCGGCAACCGGAAACGGAGAAGTATCGGAAGAACGGACTGCGGGCGGGGAACGATGCGGGGGCTCTTCGGAAAATGTCTGGGCGCGGCGCTGGCCGCGGCGGCCGTCGTCTGCGGCGTCGCGCACGCGGCGGACGACGCCTGGCAGCGCATCCGCACCGAGGGCACGATCCGCATCGGCTACGCCGTCGAGGCGCCCTACGCCTTCGAGGACGGCGGCACGGTCACCGGCGAATCCCCCGAACTCGCGCGCCTCGTCGCCGCGCGCCTCGGCATCCCGCACATCGAATGGGTGCGCACCGGCTTCGGCGACCTTCTCCCCGGCCTCGACGCGGGCCGCTTCGACGTGGCGGCCGCGGGAATGTTCATCACCGACGAACGCCGCCGCCACGCGATCTTCTCGCCGCCGACCGTGCGCGTCGTCCCCGGCTTCCTGGTGCAAAAGGGTAACCCGCTCGGCGTGCGCTCCTATTTCGACCTGCTCGTCAACACCGCCGCGCGCGTCATCGTGGTCTCCGGCTCGGTCGAGGAGGCCGAACTCGAACGGCGCGGCGTGTCACCCTCGCGGATCCAGCGCCGCGCGTCGGCGGAAGACGCGATGCGCCGCGTCGCCGCGGGCGCGGCCGACGTGCTCGCGCTCTCGTTGCCGACGGTACGGCGCATGGCGGACGAGGCGGGGCTCGAAGCCGTCGCGCTCGCGCCCGACGCGGGCGGAGCCCTGCCGACGTTCCAGGTTGGCATCGCGTTTTCCAAGGATCAGCCGCGCCTCGCCGGGGAATGGAGCAAGGCGCAGCAAAAGGTTCTCGGCTCGCCCGCGCACCTCGCCGCGATCGCCCGCTTCGGCTTCACTTACGCGGATATCGTGCACTGAAATTTGCCCCAAGGTTTCGCTTGCCCGTTTCCGGTGTACGCACAATAGTGAATGCACCGAATTCGGGCAGGTGTTTCGGATCGTGAGCCGCGTATTCGCCAAACTCGTTTGCACGCTCGCCGTGGGCATCGCCCTCGCCGCTGCTCCGGCGCGGGCGGAGGATGCGTTGCCGCGCATCCGCGCCGAGAACGCCATCCGGGTCGGCTACACCGGCGCCGCCCCGTTCGCCTTCGACACCGGCGACGGCGTCACCGGCGCGTCCGCCGAATTCGCCAAGCGCGTCGTCGCGCGCCTCGGCATCGCCCGCATCGACTGGGTGCGCACGAGCTTCGGCGACCTCATCGCCGGCGTGCGCGCGGGGCGTTACGACCTTGCTGCCTCGGGCATGTTCATCACCGCCGCGCGGCGGCACGTGGCGGCGTTCTCCGATCCCTACCTGCGGGTCTCGCTCGGGCTTCTGGTCAAGGCGGGCAACCCGCTCGACCTCCATTCGCCGCAGGATCTTCTGGTGCGCACCGCCGCGCGGGTGGTGGTGCTGCGCGGCTCGGTCGAGGAGCGCGACCTCGAACGCCGCGGTCTTTCGCCCTCGCGGGTGCTGCGGGTGAACTCCACCGAGGAGGGACGCAACACGGTCGCGCGCGGCCGCGCCGACGTGCTGCTGCTCGCGCTGCCCTCGGTGCGGGCGATGGTGGGCGACGGCCTCGAAGCGGTCGCGGCGCGGTCGGATAGCCCGGGCGACCTGCCGACGCACGACATCGCCTTCGTCTTCGCGCCCGACCAACCCGCCCTTCTGCGCGCGTGGAACGCCGCCCAGGGCGAGATTCTCGGCACCAACGCGCACCGCACCGCGATCGCGCCGTTCGGCTTCGCCGACGCCGACATTCCGAAGTGACTCAGGGCAACACCGTGGCCACCACCGCGGCGTAGTGACAGGCGGCGGCGGAGAGCACGAAGCCGTGCCAGATCGCGTTCTGGAAGCGCAGCCGGTTCCACACGTGGAACACCACGCCGACGCTGTAGAGCACGCCGCCGACGAGGATCAGCACCAGCGCCGCGACCGGCAGCGCACGCACGATCGCGCCCGCAGCGAACAGCCCGGCCCAGCCGAGCGCGAGATAGAGCGCGATCGAAAGGCGCTCGAAGCGGCGCGGGCAGAAGATCTTGAGCGCGAAGCCGCCGAGCGCGACCGACCACACCGCCGCGAGCAACGCGATGCCCGCGCCGCCGCGCAGGGCGACGAGGCAAAGCGGCGTGTAGGTTCCGGCGATGAGGAGATAGATCGCGGCGTGGTCGCAGCGGCGCAGTGCTTCCTTCCACGGCGAGGCGGGGCAGAGGTTGTAGGCGGCGGAGAAACCGAAGCTCGCGACCAACCCGGCGGCATAGATCGCCGCGGCGACGATGCCGCGCGGCTCGCCGCTCTGGATCGCGAGGGTGAGCAGCACCGCTGTCGCCGCCACCGCGGCGATCACGCCGCAGGCGTGAACGATCGCGTCGGCGACGCGTTCGGGCATCGAGTAGGTTCCGTTCATCGGCTGCCCCCTGCTGGGATGCGATATGGGTGCGTAGGCGGCGGCGTGCCACGGAAAAATCGCCTGGCATATTTGTCAAACAAATATTGTAATGCCCTCGCGGCCCCGCTATGCTCGCCGGAGTTCCAGTCAGGGAGACCACGGTGATCGCATATCAGGGCATCGTCACCACCAGCGTCGCGCGCCAGATCGCCGACAGCATCCGCACCGCGATCCTCGAAGGCCGGATCAAGGCCGACGAACGCCTTCCCACCGAGGAGGAACTCGCGGCGCGCTACGGCGTTTCCCGCCCGACCATCCGCGAGGCGTTGAAGCGCCTCGCCGCGCAGAACCTCGTGCGCTCGCGCCGCGGCCCGACCGGCGGCAACTTCGTCGTCCGCCCCGCGCCGTCGGAACTCGCGGATTCGCTTTCCGGCGCGGCGATGCTGATGGTGAGCATGGGTGCGTTCGGCCACGAGGAGATTTCCGCCGCGCGGCGCGAGCTTCAGGGCCTGTGCTGCCGCCTCGCCGCCGCCGCGCGCACCGACGATCACCTCGCGCGCATGGCCGAGGAGATCGCGGTGCAGACCAACGCCGCGATCACCGACGCCGAGTTCTGCGCCTCCGACGTGCGCTTCCACCGCGCCATCGTCGACGCCACCGGCAACGGCCTGATCGGCCTGGTGATGCACGCAGTGGTCGAGGCGATGACGCCGGTCACCAACATGGTGATCGTGCGCGAACGCAATCGTACCGAGATCGCGCGCCGCCACCAGGCGCTCCACGACGCGATTTCCGCCCGCGACGCCGCACGCGCCGAGGCGGTGCTCGCCGACCTGATGACCTACCTCGGCGACCAGTATGCGGCGGCGATGCGCCACCGCGCCGAAGCCGAAGCGAAGAAAGGACCGTCCCGATGACCGATTTCCGCGCCCTCGTTCTCACCGAAACCGACGGCAAGGTCGCCGCCGCGATCGAGCAGGTGGCCGAGGACCGCCTGCCCGAGGGCGACGTGCTCGTCGCCGTCAGCCACTCCGACCTCAACTACAAGGACGGCATGATCCTCAACGGCCTCGGCCGTCTGGTGCGCAAGTACCCGCACGTGCCGGGCGTCGACTTCGCCGGCACCGTGGTGCGGTCCGAGCACGCCGGCTTCAAGGCCGGCGACGCGGTGATCCTCACCGGCTGGCGCGTCGGCGAGGTCCGCTGGGGCGGCTACGCCGAGCTCGCGCGGGTCAAGGGCGAGTGGCTGGTGCCGCTGCCCGAGGGGATGACCGCGGCGCGCGCGATGGCGATCGGCACCGCCGGCCTCACCTCGATGCTCGCGGTGATGGCGCTCGAAGACCACGGCCTCGTGCCCGGCGCCGGTCCGGTGCTGGTCACCGGCGCGTCGGGCGGCCTCGGCTCGGTGGCGGTGTCGCTGCTCGCCGGACTCGGCCACCACGTCGCCGCGGTCACCGGCCGCCCCGAACAGGCCGACTACCTCAAGTCGCTCGGCGCCGCCGAGATCGTGCCGCGCGCCGAGCTCGAAACCGCGTCCGGCAAGCCTCTCGACCCCGAGCGCTGGGCCGGCGCGATCGACGCCGCGGGCGGCGCGCTGCTCGGCAACCTCGTCACCCAGCTGCGCTACAACGCCTCGGTCGCGTGCTGCGGCAACGCCGGCGGGATCAAGCTCGAAACCAACGTGCTGCCGCTGCTGCTGCGCGGCGTCAACCTCCTCGGCATCGATTCGGTGATGTGCCCGATCCCGCGCCGCAAGGCCGCCTGGGCGCGCCTCGCCAAGGAACTGCCGGTGGCGCACCTCGACGCGGTCACCGAGACCATCGGCCTCGCCGACCTGCCGGACGCGGCGAACCGCATCCTCGAAGGCCGGATCCGCGGCCGCATCGTCGTCGACGTGCGGAAGTAACCCCGCGACTGTCGGATTTTTGTCGCATTCGAAACACGACAATCCGCCCTACGTGGGCGGATTTTTCTTTGATTCCCTTGGGTTTTTCAATTCGGCACGGGGTTTGCGCTAAGGCTTCCGGACGACACG
>QKGW01000425.1 GCA_003250275.1 Alphaproteobacteria bacterium | reverse complement strand
GGCTCGGCTTGCCGGTGCAGCGGGTCCGCCCGTCCGCTCCCGGCACGCACTCGACGCGGCTCCTGGCATAGGCCGAGCCGTCGTTGCACTTGGGGTCGTCCTGGCCGGTGATGACGAGCTTGCCGCCCTGCATCGCCGCGGTGCTCGCGCCCTTGCACACCGTGCCATCGGGGCGGGTGATCGTCACCGTGCCCTTGCCGCCATCGAAGTCGTACTGCACCTCGGCGGGCAGGCCGGTGCGGCTGTCCATCAGGCCGCCGCGCGAGGTCCAGGTGCCGTTGAGGAAATCGGTACTGCCCGATTTTTGCGCCTCCGGCGGGATCGCGAGCGGCGTCTCGGGGGTCGGCGACGCGCCCGGCGGCTGCGCCGAGGCGTCGGGCTGCGGCGGCGGTTGCTGCACCTGGCTCTCGGGCGACTGCGGCTGCGGCGGCTCGGCGGCGGCCGGCTCCTGGCCGGCGTTGCCCTGCGGCTCGGGCGGCGTCGGCTGGGCGGCGTCGGGCGGCGTGGTCACGCCGGGCGCGACGGACCCGTCGGGCGTAGTCGCGTCGCCGGGTGCGACGCCGGTCGCGCCGGGGACCGTCACCCCCGGCACCGCGACGCCGGGCACCACCACGGTCTCGCCGCCCCGCTCTACGCGCGGCGTCTCCGGCGCCACCACCACGTCGGCGGGGCGCAGCGCCGGCGGCAACACGTCGGGCGCGCAGCCGCGCAGCAGCCAGAGCAGCAGGCCGAGCAGCAACAGCAGCAGAAGCAACCACAACAGCCAGCGCCACCACGGGCGCGACGCCGGAACCGGGTCGATCACCGGCGGCGGCACCGTCGCACCGGGCCGCACCGCGGCGACGGCGGCGGGCATCAGATCGCGGATCGGGTCGGCGTCGGGCAGGGTCGGCGAGGTGAAGCCCCAGAAGGTCACCACCGGCTTGCCGTCGACCGAATAGATGTTGCTCTCGTCGGGGATGCGCAGAACGTGGGGCAGCAGCCGCGCGTAGACCTCGAAATCGTCGGCGGCCGCGTCGGCGGGGCGCGCCGCGAGCTGCGCGCCGAGGGTTTCGGCGTGCGCGGAGAGCTTCTCCTGCGCGCCCTGGAGCGCCAGACGCATCGCCTCGCGTTCCTCGGCGGTCGCGGCGGACCACGGCACCACGAGACCGCCCTCGGGCGCGTACCAATCGACGCTTTCGCCGGACTCGCCGATCTGCGGGATCGCCAGCATCGCCGCGATCTCCGGCCCCATCTGGCGGCGCAGGGTGGCGCGGATCTGCGGCGCGGAGGCGAACACCGGGCGGCCGACGCTACCCAAGGCGTTGAAGTCGCGCAGGCGGGCGGATCGCAGCAGCGGTCCGGGGGCGGAAGCCATGTCTCTCTCCCAAACGCGTGGTTTACGCTATTTGCAACCGGGCGGAAGCGGCTTCTGCTCGGTCGCCTGCATCAGCACGTCGGACCACGACTGGCCCTGCTTCGGCGTGAGGAACCGCCCTCCGGTGGCCTCGGCCATGCATTTGCCGTTGTTCGATCCGTCCACGCCGATGACATTGATTTTGAGGTTCGGCTTCTTTTGTTTCAAGGCTCTGGCGACGGCGCAGGGATCGCCGCCGCAACTGTCCGAGCCATCGGTAACGACCACGATCACGCCCGGCACCGAAACCCCGTCGAGCATGTTGCCCGAGCGTTCGAGGCCGCGCGCGAGCGGCGTGCCCTCGCGCGGCTGGATGCCGTCGACCTGGCCGAGCAGCGCGCCGCGCTGGGCGGGGGAGAAGAAATTGAAGTTGTCGGTGCCCTCGCAACGACCGAACACCAGAAGCCCGATGTCGACGTCCTTCGGCATGTCGCCAACGACGTCGCGCACCGCGCCTTTCGCCGCTTCGAGGCGCGAACCCGCGCCGCCCGAGAAGCTTTGCAGGCGCGCATAGGCCGAACGGTCGCCGCGCATCGCGCGCTGGATCAACGCCTTGACCTCGTTGTCCGACATCGTGCTCGGCAGACGCATCGAGCCCGAGGCGTCGAGCATCAGCATCACCTCGGGGCGCTCCCACTCCTGGCGCGGCGGCGGACACGCGGCGGGCTCGGCCTTGGCGGGCGGTTGCGCCACCGGCGGCTTGGGCACCGGTTTCGGCTCGGGTTTGGGTTCCGGCTTCGGCGCGGGCTTGGGCGCGGGCTTCGGAGGCTCGACCGGCTTCGGCGGTTCCTTCGGCGGTTCGACCACCTTGGGCGGCTCCACCGGCTTCGGCTGCTCGGGCGGCGCGCAGGCCTCCAGGCGTCGCCGGAGTTCCGCCTCGGCAGCGGCGATGCGCGCCTTGAGATCGGAGAGGTCGTCCTCCGGCGGTTTCGGCTCCTCGACCGGCGGCGCGGGCGGCGGCGGCGGTTCCTCCTGACAGCGGCGCAGCAGGAACAGCGCGGCGGCGAGCACCGCGAGCAACACGAGCAGCCACAGCAGCCAGCGCCACCACGGACGCCCCGCCCCCGCCGCGAGCGGCGCGGCGACGGGCGGCACCGGCGGCACCGCGCCGACGCCCGACTGCCCCCAGCCGACGATCACCGGCTGGCCCTCGATCACGTAGACCTGCTCGGCGCCCGGATCGACGGCGGCGCGGCGGATCAGTTCGGCGACGGTAGGATCGGCGCTGCGCCCGGCGAGCGCGCGGATCGCGCCGAGGCGTTCGGCGAGCGTCGCCTGCGCCTGCGCGCGCGCCTCCTCGGGCAGCGCCGCGAGCGGCCGGGGCTGGCCGTGCAGCTCGGTGGTCCAGTCGGTCCATTGGCCGTCGGCGGAGGGCACCGGGCGCGCGAACATCTGCGCGGTGGTCTCGGGCAGCGCCGCGCGCAACGCCGCCGAGATCGCCGCGTGATGGCCGTAGAGCGACTCCCCGCCCGCCGCCTGTGCGGCGTAACGGGTTGATTCGGTGCGGCAAACGCGAAAGACGGTGGGCATCGCGGGAGGGCCCGGCCAGTGGTGCCCGAGAATGCCGGGCGGAGTCAGGAATTAGCAGATTCGGCCCGGAATTTCCAGGCGAACCGGGGCACTTGAAAGCCGATCGCGCATCCGCATGTACCTTTCCTGACGACCGAAACGACGTCATGCGCGCGCGGAAGAACCGCGCCGATCGGAGAGCACTCACCAAGGAGACCTCATCGTGACCGCAGTCCAACGGTTCTGCGCCGGACTGGCGCTTTCTGCCTTTTTCGTCACCCCTGCCCTCGCCGGCGAGATCGTCGCGGGCAAGTTCAAGTCCGCGGCGCTCGATCGCGACTACCCCTACACCGTCTATCTCCCCGACGGTTACGCCCACGCCAACCTCAAGTACCCGGTCCTCTACCTGCTCCACGGCGCCAACGGCAACGAGAACGAATGGGCGGTGAAGGGCCACGCCCAGCAGACCCTCGACCGCCTGATCCAGCACGGCGACATCCCGCCGATGGTGGTGGTGATGCCGGGCCACAATCAGGCCTGGTGGGCCGACGGCAACAAGGACAAGGGCGAAACCGCCCTCCTCGACGACGTGATGCCGCACATCGAAAAGACCTACAAGGTCATCGGCGAGCGCCAGGGACGGATGATCGCCGGGCTCTCGGCGGGCGGTTACGGCACCGTCAACATCGTGTTCAAGCACCCCGACCGCTTCGCCGCCGCGGCGGCCCTGAGCCCGGCGGTCTACCACGACGTGCCGCCCAACACCTCATCGGCGACAAAGAACCCGCCGTTCCAGAAGGACGGCAAGTTCGACCCCGACACCTGGAAGAAGCTCAACTGGCCGGCGTATTTCGAGGGCTACAAGGCCGCCAAGGTGACGGTGCCGATGTACATCAATTCCGGCGATCACGACCGCTTCGACATCGCCTACGAAGCCGCCTACCTCTACCAGAAGCTCCGCGACATCCAGCCCAAGGACACCGAGTTCCGCGTCGTCGACGGCGACCACGAATGGAAGGTCTGGGAGGACACCCTGCCCGAGGCGCTGGTGTTCATGGCGTCGAAGATCTCGCGCCCGGTCGGCGCGCCCTAGACCC
>QKGW01000341.1 GCA_003250275.1 Alphaproteobacteria bacterium | reverse complement strand
GCCGTCGCCCGCCGCGCCGAGGATCAGCTCGTAGCGCGACTTCAGCTTTTCGAGTTCGGTCTCGCGGCGCTTGAGCTCGGTGACGTCGGTGCGGATGCCGACGATGCCGCCGTCCTTGAGGCGGCTCTCGCGGTTGATCAGCCAACTGCCGTCGGCCATCAGTTGCAGCGTCGGCGCGCCGTCGGCGGCGTTGTGCGCGGCGATGCGGTGGGTGATGAAGGTCTCGAGCTCCTTGCCGGAATAGCCGTAGTAGCCGCGCTCGACGACGTGCGCGACGATCTCGGGGAACGGACGGCCGTTGATGAAGGCGTCGTCGATGCCGGGGAACATCGCGCGCATCCGGCTGTTGGCGAGCACCAGGCGGTCGTCGGCGTCGTAGAGCGCGAAGCCTTCCGACAGGCCCTCGACCGCCTCGGCGAGCTGTTCCTCGGCGTGGCGGGCGCGGGTTTCGGCGGCGACCTCGCGGGCGATCGCGGCGCGGATGTTGTCGAGCGTCGCCGAGAGGCCGCTCGCGTGGGTGAGCATTCCCTCGATCTCGCAGGCGAGATCGGGGCTCGCGCCGAGGTGCTGGGTGAGGCGGCGGGTGGTGTCGGCGCGCAGGCGGTTGATGATCTCCATGCGGCGCAGTTCGGCGAGGGTGCCGACCGCCTGCCAGCGCGCGTAGTGCACCGGGAAGCGGTCGACGATGTCGTCGGCGAAGCCGCCGCCGCGGGCGTCGAAGAACGCGACCGCGGTGAGGGTCTGGTTGAGGCTCACCCCCATGATTTCGCCGAAGCTCGAAAATCCGGCGGCGGGGCAGGGCCACGCGCCCGCGAGGCCGTCGAGGTCGTCGCCGTTGTCGGCGCGGCGCAGCACGCAGTCGAAGATCAGCGCGCCGAGCGCGGGCGGCTTGCCGGCGAGGAAGCGCGCGACGTCGGAGCGGGTGGTGGAGACGAAGCCGGTGGCGGCGGTGAGCAGCAGTTCGTCGCCGGGGTGGATGTCGCAGAAGAACTGGAGTTCGCCGGTCGCGGCGTCGATGCGGCTGACCGAGCGCACGAAGATTTCGCCCGCGATGTCGATGCCGAAGCTGTGCCCGGCGAGCGCGGTGGTGAGGTCCTCGGGGGCGACGCCGAGACGTTCCGAGATCACCGTCACCGCCGGGCGTGCGGTCTGGCTGGCGGGATCGAGCAGGGTCGAGACGATGCGGCGGTCGGGGTCGGCGTCGACGACCACGAAGGCGACGTCGGTGCGGCGGAAGTTCTGGCTCTTGAGCACGCCGTAGCGCCGACCCGGCGCGAGCTTGAGAATCGCGACGACGGCGTGGCCGGAACGGCAGGCGGCGCCGTCCCACACCGGCGTCGGCTTGTCGAGCGCGGTGGCCCCCGCCGAACCGCCGACGAGCACGAGCGGCAGCCGTCCGCAGGCGAACACCGCATCGGTGAGCACTTCCTCGCCGCCGGTCGAGCCGTCGCACAGGGCGAGGGCGAAGGTATCGCGCACATCGAGGGCGAACGGCGGCGCGATCCCGGCGAGGCTCTCCGCCACCGTGCGGGTGCGCGCGGCGCGGGGCAGCGCGGGATCGCCGAGGTCGACGGCGGAAACGGCGACGGCGTCGATCAGGTCGGGCGGGAAGATCTCCAGCACCGCGTCGGCGTGATCGGCGTCGAGCGGGCGGTAGAGCGGGCCGTCGCCGCCGACGAGTTCGCCCGCGGTCGGCACCGCGACGAGCTGCGTCGGGTGCGCGGCGGCGCTCAACGCGGCGGCAGTGGCGGCGAAATCGAGAAACGGCGAGACGAAGGCGACCGCGAAGCGCGCGCGCCCGCAGGGAAACGCGAACGCGGCGGGATCGATCTCGCCCGCACGGGCGATCGCGATCCGGACCGGGTGGGCGAGCGAGGCGGCGTCGGGCACGGTAACCCCCGTGACGTTGAAAACTTCAGTCTACGGCAACCCCGCCGTGTACGAAAGCCGCCTCAGTCGAAGTGCAGGCTGCCGAGATGAAATCGCGATGCGTTTTCCGAGAATCCGAAGGTCACGCGCAGGCGGTCGAAGCCAGCCGGCAGGACGCCGAGATCGTTGTCGCTTCCGGGGCGGCGGAGCAGGGTGATCCTGGAAATCCGTTGCCAGGGGGCATCCGGCGCGACCGCGCCTTCGATGGTCGCCGTTTCCGGCAGTTCGACGGAGTTGACGTGGATCGGTGCACGAAGAACCGCGCGACGGGCGGCGTTGCCGAGGCGCAGGCTGATCCGGACCGGCGTGGTCTGCGCCCACATTTCGATGCTCTGCGGCGAGGCCGGGGCGACGAGATTCGCAACGGTTCCGCGAATCACCAACGACGGATCGATCGACGAGGCGTCGAACTCGGGGTGGCCCGACGAAGGGACGGCCCGCTGGTTTCGCGCGAAGTACCAGCGCGTCGAGTCGATCAGGTAGTCGAGGCGGATCACCTTGCCGAGTTGGGTTTCCGGGTCGAACGATTGGAGTTGCCCGATGATCGCCCCGTTGGCGACGAGAGGCGCCCCGCTCATCCCCTGCCGGATCGCTTCGCCGTTCGCCGGCGCCACGGAAACGAAGCGGTCGGAAACGCGCTTGATCGTGACCGCGACGTTGCCGAGGCCGCCCGCCGGATCGACGATCCGCAAATGCGCCGTGCGCAGACGTTCGAGAAGCGGCGTGAGCGAGGCCGTCTGCAGCGCGGGGCACGTCGTCGTGCCGGGGGCGAGCTTGAGGATCGCGATATCCGGATCGCAGGTTTCCCAATTCTCGACCGCGATCCCGTGCCCGCCAACGGCCGTCAGGCGGACGTCGAAGGCGTTCGCGACGACGTGCGCGGGGGTGATGCCGAAGCACTCGCCGTGGTCGCCGCGCAGAATCGCCTGGCCGAACTGATCGGCGGCGACGTAAGCGCTCTCGGACGCGGCAAACGCGGACGGGCCGCCGAGCAGGAGCGCAAGAGGGGCGAGGAGGAACCGCAGGCGCATCAATTTCTCCGGAAGCGGCCCATGCGCTGCGCAATCACCGCCAGCGCAATGATGGTGCCGGGCAGAAGGAACGACATCGCGACGGAGAAGAAGGCGAAGACCGGGTTCTTGGTGATGATCGTGGCGATCTTGGGTTCGAGGATCGTCGGCTCCGCGCCGTAGCGATGGAGTATCGCCGACTGCGCGTGGGTCACGAACGCCACCGACATCGGCGCGTCGCGGGCGATCAGCACGGTTCCCGCGCCCGGAGGCGGGGTGTCGTCGGGCGAGCGAAAGGTCAGTTCCTCCCCGAGTCCGAGCTTTTCCGTGGCGATTTCGTAGGAATGTTTGTCGCCCCAGAGCATCCGGATGACGATGGCGACGCTGCCGTCGTAGAGCACCGGCGGGGAGGCGTTGAGCTGGGGGCCGGTCTGGCGTCCGATGCCGATCTCCCCCTGGATCGGGAAATTCCGGCCGAAACAGGACGCGCCGCACAGAATCGACGAGCCGTTTGCGAACGCGCGCGAGACTCCCTGATCCGCGAGCTGGAAGGTCGGGCCTTCGGTCTCCCGCGATACCAGGATCTCCAATTCTTCGCCGTGGCGTCGGAGCGAAATATCGGCGCCGGCGGCGAACGAAAGCTGTCCGGAAAGATGGGGGGTCGCGGTCCCGGTTTCGGCGTCGATGACGGCGACGTCCGTGAGGTACCAGGTGAGGTCGGAATACCGGTTGGCGGTTTGCGCGCCCGGCAGGGTGAAGCGCACGATGTCGGTGGTGGCGCGGACGATGTATCTGGCCGAGGTCGCGCGGTATCCGAGATAGGCCGCGAGGCCGAGGATGAGCGTGATCGCGATCGCGGAGAGCAACGGCCCCTGAGCGCTCCAGGGGCTGGAGGCCGGCGCGGTGGGGTGCGGATGCGGCGTCCCGCCGTGGCTCATCGGATCGGCACCCGCACGCCGCCGCGCGAGGCGGTGCCGTCGAAAACCATGACGCCGAGTTCGGAGAGTCCCTCACGCGCCGCAGCCGGAACGGTGCAGCGCGTGTCGTAGGCGACCGAAAGGCCGCCGCG
>QKGW01000103.1 GCA_003250275.1 Alphaproteobacteria bacterium | reverse complement strand
GTACTTCCGTATTAACGGGGTACGCTTTTCTTAAAGATACGCGACACCAGTCCGCTCAACGAGCAAACCGCCGCCCGCGTATCCCTTTCTTCCGATCCACAATGTCTAAGAGCGTTTGGAGGCGCAGGGTCTAAACCCTTCATCTCTCCCGGTCAACCCCCTTTCGGAAGTCCACCGCCACAACCCGTTTCAGTAAGCTCGCTTTCGCTTTTTCGCTCACCGCCTCGCGTCGGGAGGCCACCTTCTAAGCCCTTCACTCCAACCCGTCAAACACTTTTTTGAATGTTTTTTCGGAAAGGTGAGAAACCCGAAGGAAACCGCGCCAGAACGCGGCACGGCCCCTACATCTAGGATGCAGGGGCCGGTCGATCAAGACTTGGTATGCGGGAATCTCGAACCGTGACGGTTTCGCGACGGCGCGCTCAGGCGGCGGCGGTATCGCTCTTCACCAGCACCGGCCGCATCATCAGCGCGCGCAGCCAGCCGGTCTGGGCGGTGCGGCGGCGCTGCTTGACGAGATGGTCGCGGATCGCCGCGGCGGCATCGTCGAACGGCACGGTATCGCCGGGCTCGACGCCGTCGCAGGCGACGAGGTGCCAGCCCAGCTCGGTGCGCACCGGCCCGCCCCAGCCGCCCGGCGGCAGGGCGAAGGCGATCGCCTCGATCTCGGGGTAGAGGGCGCCGGGCGCGACGGCGCCGACTTCGCCGCCCTTCATCGCGGTCGGGCATTCGGAGTGGCGCTGGGCGAGGTCGGCAAACCCCGCCCCGGCGCGGAGCGCGTCGGCGAGCGCATCGATGCGCGTGCGCGCCTCGGTCTCGGTGTTCTCGGCGAACTCGGGATTGACGGTGACGAGGATGTGGCGCACCAGCCGCCGCTCGGGGCGGACGAAGCGCTCGGGGTTGGCGTCGTAATAGTCGCGCACCTCGAGCTCGCTCACCGCCGGGGCGCGCCCGGCGACACCGTCGAGCACCGCCTGCACGCGCAGCTCGCGGTGCAGCGCCTCGAACAGCACGGTATCGGAGATGTCGCAGCGCGGGTTCTCGCCGCGCCAGCCCGCGACCGCGTCGGCGATCTGGTCGATCGGCAGCATCACCGCCGCCGCCTCGCGGGTTTCGAGAATGCGGGCCTCGAGTGCCACCGCCTGCTCGACCGCGGCGGCGAGACGCACGCCTTGTTCGGGCGAGAGATCCGCGGGTGGAGCGCCGAAACGCACCGCCGCAATATTCCAGGCATGATAGGCCGCGAGATCGGTCATGAGCCGTCCTCTTTCAGAGCGTGCGCGGCGAGCGCGGTTTCCGGCACCGCGAAAACCCCCGCCGCGAACGCGACATGATAGACCACACCGGGCGCAGCGTCGCGAATCACCTGCAACACCTCCCCCACCTCGCCGATCTCGACCTTGACCTCGCCGTCGATGGCGAGCGCCTTGGTCGCCGCGACCTTGTCGCGGTGATCGAAGGCGCTGTCGACCCAGGGGTCGTCGGCGGAGATGAGTTCCTGCTCGCGGCAACCGACGACGCGGTTGATGTCGAGGAAGTGGACCGAATAGATGATCTGGTCCTGGAGGAACACGCCCACGTCCTTGACATAGCCGACACGACCGCGCCGCACCAGCAATTCTCCGGTCACGCGTCCGGGAAAGGTGCCGTCGTTGCGGATATTGCGGACCACCCGCACCGCATCGCCGAAGTCGTATTTCGCATCCATCAGCATGGGCGAAGCCCTCAGTGGCGCGGCGCGAGCGCCGCCAGCGGCACGAACGCAGGCTCGTCGGGCAGCGACTGGAACACCCGGAAGATCTTCTCCTGCTTCGGCGTCGAGGTAAGGAACGCCTGATGCGCCGCCGCGAGCGCCGCCGCGTGGGCGGCGAAGCGGTCCGCGGACGACTCCGGCATCTCGGTGAGCGCGAGGGTATCGTGGAAGCGCTGAAGAATATGCAGGCGATGCACCCGCACGAGGTGCGCGTCGTAGGGCACGTCGAAGAGCTCGAAGAAGTCCTCGGCGGCTTCGCAGTCGCGCATCGCGTCCTGCCAGTCGGCGTCGGTCATCGCATCCTCCTTCATTCGGCGGCCAGGGGCTGGGCGTTCTCGACCGCGGCGTAGAAACGCATCAGGTCGCTGTCCTTCGGGGTCGACTTGGTCCGCACCGCGTGCGCCCGGACCTGCGACAGGATCGCCTGGGACTGCAGCGGGCTGAGCTCGATGCCCATGCGGTCGTAGGCCTGGGTCACGGCGTGCGCGCCCGAGTGCTTACCGAGAACGAAGCGGTGCGCGAGGCCGAGCTCCGCCGGGTCGATCGCCTGATAATTGAGCGGGTCCTTGATCAGCCCGTCGACGTGGATGCCCGCCTCGTGGGCAAACGCACCCTCGCCGACCAGGCTCTTGTTCCACGGCACCGCGCGGCCCGAGGCGGCGGCGACGAGGCGCGAGACTTCCATGTAGCGGCGCATGTCGACGCCGGTGTCGATGCCGTGCAGACGCTTGAGCCCCATTGCCACCTCTTCGAGCGCGGCGTTGCCGGCGCGTTCGCCGAGGCCGTGCACGGTGGTGTTGGCGTGAGTCGCGCCGCCGAGCGCCGCCGCGACGGTGTTCGCGGTGGCGAGGCCGAGGTCGTCGTGCGCGTGCATTTCGAGCTCGATGCCGGACCGGGAGCGCAGGGTTTCGAACACCGCGCGGGTGCCGAACGGTTCGAGGATGCCCAAGGTGTCGGCGAAGCGGAAGCGCCGCGCGCCCGCGGCCTCGCCCGCCTCGATCACCCGCGAGAGGAAATCCGGGTCGGCGCGCGAGGAGTCCTCGCCGCCGATGCAGACCTCGAAGCCGCGGTCGAGCGCCTTCGGCACCATCTCGGAAATCGTCCGCAGCACCCAGGCGCGGTCGCGCTTGAGCTTGCGATTGATATGCTGGTCGGAGACCGAAATCGACAGGTCGAGGAACTTGACGTTGAGCGACGCGGCGGCGCGCAGATCGGCGTCGCACATCCGGCACCACACCATCAGGTCCGCTTTCAGCCCGAGGGAAGCGATGGTGCGGATCACCTCGCGCTCCTCCGGCCCCATCGCCGGGATGCCGATTTCGAGCTCGGGCACGCCGAGGCAATCGAGCATCTGCGCGATCATGATCTTCTCCTCGAAGGAGAAGGCGACGCCCGCGGACTGCTCTCCGTCGCGGAGCGTGGTGTCGTTGATGCCGAATGTCCTGGTCGCCATGACCCGTACCTCCATACCTCGATTCCGTTGGAGCAACCGCCGTGCCAGCGCGGCAAACCGCGGGTATTCAGGGATTTTGCGAAGATGCCCGGGCGACGGCCTGTCGGATATGCGACATTCGCCGCAACCGCGAGCGCCGAAACGCCACACCTGCCTCAGACGTAGGCAGCGCCCCGGCGACGCACGCCGCCGCCGACGCCCGCGCGCAACCGCATCACGCACGCGGTGACGATTTCGGCGGCACGGTCGATCTCCTCGACCGTGGTCTCGCGCGACAGCGAGAAGCGGATCATGCCGCGCGCCTCGGCGGCGGAGAGGCCCATCGCAAGCGGCACGTGCGAGGCCGCCATCGACCCGGCGTTGCAAGCCGAGCCGCCCGAGGCGGCGAGGCCGGCGCGGTCGAGAAAGGCGAGCAACGGCTCGCCGTCGACGCCGGGAAACACCACCGCGAGGGTGTTCGAAAGCCGCGGCGCGCGGGCGGCGAGCACATAGGCATCGGGCATCGCGTCGCAGAGCAGGGCTTCGAGGCGGTCGCGCAGCTCCGCAACGGTCTCGGTTTCGTCCTTGAAGGCGCGGCGCGCGAGGTCCGCCGCGGCGCCGAGGGCGACGATCGCGGCAACGTTCTCGGTGCCGGCGCGGCGGCCCTTCTCCTGGTGCCCGCCGCGCAGCAACGGGCGGAAGCGGGTGCCCTGGCGCAGATAAAGCGCGCCGACGCCCTTGGGCGCGTGGAGCTTGTGCCCGGAGATCGAGAGCATGTCGATCTTGGTGTCGGCAACCGCGAGTTCCGCCTTGCCCGCCGCCTGCACCGCGTCGGTGTGGAACAGCACGCCCGCGGCGTGGGCGATCTCGGCGAGTTCGGCGATCGGGAACACCGCGCCGGTCTCGTTGTTCGCCCACATGATCGAGGCGACCGCGACGTTGGGCGAGAGCGCGGCGCGATAGGCGGCGACGTCGAGATTGCCGTCGGCGTCGACGGGGATCTCGTGAACGACGTAGCCCTCCTTTTCGAGGTCGCGGACGATCGCGACGACGGCGGCGTGCTCGACCGCCGAGATCACGATCTCGCGCCGCTCCGGATACGCGCGCACCGCCGAAAGGATCGCGGTGGCGTCGGCCTCCGAGCCGCACGAGGTGAAGATGATTTCGCTGTCCTGCGCCGCACCGAGCAGCGCGCGGACCTGCCGCCGCGCGGCGCGCACCGCCTCCGCGGCCTTGCCGCCGAGCGCGTGGCGCGACGAGGGATTGCCGAAGTGCTCGGTGAGATACGGCAGCATCGCCTCGACGACGCGGGGATCGACGCGGGTGGTGGCGTTGTTGTCGAGATAGATCATCGCGACGCCCTCCCTCGGTTACTCGTCCTTGAGCAGTTCCGCGGGCAGCACCCGCACGATCGAGCGCAGCGCCGCCATCAGGCGCTGCTGGATCCCGTTCATCGTCATCGAGGCGAGCTGACAGCCGACGCACGCGCCGCCCATCTTGATGTAGACGTCGCGCCCGCGCACCGCGACGAGCTTGAGGTCGCCGCCGTCGCGCACGATGCGCGGACGGAGTTCCTCAAGGGTCTTTTCGATCAGCGCGATGCGCTCGGTTTCTTCCATCATGGGCCTCCCGACGTCGCCGATCCCCGGAATCGTGGCTGCGTAGACGGTCATCCGCGCCTCCTCTCTCAGGCCGCGCCGCGCTGGCTGGCGCAGTTGGCGTTGGGGTCGCCGCACGAGCAGCGGCCGACCGCGTTGGGATTGGCGAAGGTGAAGCCGCCGCCGCCGACGGCGGAGACGAAATCCACCACCGTACCCGCGAGCGCCGCGGCGCTGCCGGGGTCGAGGAACACGGCGGCATCGCCGTCGCGCACCACGAGGTCGCCCTGCGACTGCGCCTCGGCGTAGCTCAGGACGTAGCGGATACCGGCGCAGCCGCCGAGAATGGCGACGATGCGGATGCCGCCTTCGGGCATTCCGGCGAGGAGTCCGGCGATCTTGTCGCGAGCGGTTTCGGTCAGGGTGATCATCGCGCCCTCCATGGTTCGAGACCCTGGAAGGTGCACGCGTCATGCCAAGGACGCGGAATCCCGGCATATCAAGGCGTTGCACGAGTATCTCGGCGACCACCCGGAGGCCGGTGTCGCAAACCCGACAGAGCTCACTCGACCGGGCGGACGATCACCTCGGGGCGTTTGCCTTCGGGAAAGGCAAGCCGCGCCGCCATCTTCGGGCTGGCGTAGAGGTGCCCGGCGTCGTCGAGCATCAGCACCTGATCGATGCCCATGCGCTTGGCGATGCGCGGCCAGTCCGCGACCCCGGCGACGGTGAGCGCGGTCGAGGCGGCGTCGGCGAGCGCGCCGGACTTCGCGATCACCGTGGTCGAGAGGATGTGCTCGACCGGCCAGCCGGTGCGCGGATCGATGATGTGGGAGTAGCGCACGCCGTCGGCCTCGCGGAAGCGCTCGTAGTTGCCGCTGGTGTAGACGCTCTCGCCGCCCGCCGCCTCGACCGAGGCGATCACCCCCCAGGCCTTGGGGTCGCGGATGCCGATGCGCCACGGCCGGTCGCCGTGGCTGCCCATCGTGCCGACGTTGCCGCCCGCGCTCACCACCGCGTCGGCGATGCCGCGCGCCTTCAGCGTCGCGAGCGCCCAGTCCACCGCCGCGCCCTTGGCGAAACCGCCGAAATCGAGCCCGACCGCGGGGTTGGAACAGGTCACGCGGTGGCCGTCGATGCGCACGTCGTCCATCGACGGATGCTGCGCCGCGAGCGCGCGGATCTCGTCGAACGGCGGCGTCCGGCCCTTCGGCGGCTCGTCGGCGTGGAAGCCCCAGGCGCCGACGATCTCGCCGACCGCGGCGTTGAACAGCCCGTCCGAAAGCGCATGAAAGGTCTTGGCCTGGCGGATCAGCGGCAGGGTGAAGTCGCTCACCTCGACCGTTTCGCCAGTCTTGCACGCGGCGTTGACGCGCATCAGCTCGCCACCCGGCTTCCACGCGTGCCAGTCGACGTGCATCCGCCGGAAGCCTTCCGCGAGTTCCACGAACGCGGCGTCGGCGCGGTCCTTCGGGACACCGCGCACGGTGATCTCGACCAGCGTGCCGAACACGTATTGGGAGGATTTGGTTTCGGTGGCCTCGTCGCCGCACCCGGCGAGCACCAGAAGCAGCACCGCCGCGATCCACGCCCGCATTCGTCCCTCGCCACCTGACTTCGTTCGCCGAAGCGGCATCCTACCCCACCATCCGGCCATACAAAAGCCGCGCGGCGGTCTGGTCGTCGGGGCCGAGGCGGCGCACCTGGGGAAATTCGATCCACGCGCCGCCCGCTGCTGCGGCGAGTTCGGCGGAGGGCTCGCGATCGGCGCATTCGATCGCGAACACCGGCGCATCGCCCAGCCACATCAGCGCCGGCGCACGGCAGGCGAGCGCGCCCGCCGCCACGCCCCAAAGCGCGGCAAGGCGGGTGCAGGTATCGCCCGGATGCGGCGCCGGCACAGCGCCGTCCGGGGACTCTTCCGACGCCCGGCCTTCCGGGCGGTCGGGACCGATCAGGCCGCCGTCGGCGAAGCGCAACAGCCGCAGCCGAGCGCTCAAGGGGTTCTTATGGAACACCACCACGGCGGTCATGGCAAACCTCAGAGCGCCGCCGGCGCGTGGGTGATCGCCTTCTTCGAGCAGACCTTCGAGCAGGCCTCGCAGCCGATGCAGTCCATCGCGTCCTTGACGCTCATCACCATCGCCTGATCGTCGTCGATGTCGTCGTCGTCATCGTCGAGTTCGCGCTCGACGAGGTCGAGCACGCTGCGCGCGCAGGTCTTGTAGCAACGGCCGCAGCCGATGCAGAGCTTCTGGTCGATCGAAACGATGAACTGCGGCTCCCACGGCTTGCCGCCGCGAGTGGTACCCATGATGTTCGCCATGTGGATTGGTCCTTATCCGAGTGGGTCAGAGCCCCGCGACCGCGGGGTATTGGCCGATCAGGGCCAAAGCGACGGACAGATGCTTGTCGGCTTCGTCCTTCATCTTCGAGAGGCTGAGGAAGCCGAAGCGGTGGACATCGCGCAGGGTCTTGTCCATCACCACCAGCTTGCCCACGGTAATCAGCGCGCGGCCGAAACCCTCGTGGGTGAGGGTGACGAGCGGCACCGCGATCAGCCCGCATTCCGCCTCGACCATCGCCGCGATGCCGTTGTAGAAGGCGCGCACGCGGGCGACCACGTCCTCGTCGGGATCGCCGATCACCGGCATCGCGCGGCGGCGTTCGACGGTGAGGACGAAGGGATCGAGGATCTTGTAGGCGGGCCAGCCGTCCTGCACGCCGTAGCGGTCGACGGCGCGCATCTGCCGCAGCATCTCGCCGGCGAACGTGGTCTGGAGCACCGGGTCATCCGGCGCGATCACGAAATCGGTGACAGTCATGGCTTCCCCTCTGGTCGTGGTTTGTCAGGGTTTCGAACAGCCGCCGCGCTCCGGCGCGGGGGCGAGACGCAACATCACCGGGCGGGCCGGGTCGCCCCGGCGCGCCGTAAACACGTAGCGGCACGCCAGCGCCATCAGCGCCAGGCCGCCGACGCCCGCGGCGATCGCGACTCCCGCACCGAATTCCGCACCGGTGATCGCTCCGGCGAGAAAGCCGACGAGCGGCAGGCCGTAGGCGAGACCGGCGGAGCCGATCAGCGACGCGGACGGCACCCCGAGCATCACCCAGTCGCCGGGCCGCACGCCCAAACGGTTCTCGATGCGGATGCGTACCGGCGGCATGTCCCCCAACAACGCCGCGTGGCCGCACCCCCCCTTCTCCGGGCAGCCGCCGCAACCGCCCATGCGGTCGGCGGTCACCCAGGCGTCGCCGTTCTCGACGGCGTCCACCCGCACCAGGCGTTCCACCACCGGGGCTTCCTGTCTCCCCGGCGGTGGGCCCATCCCGTCACTCATCCCAATCCTCCGCAGTCATGGCTTCGAAACGGGAGGGATCCTTACGCACCTTGAGGGCGCGCGCAATCCAGGGCGTGGTCGCGGCGGCGATCTCGGGCTTGAGCGCCTTGATCGCGTCGGCGATCGGCGTGCCCGGCTGCACCTTGATCGGCTGCACGCCCATCGACAGAAGCCGTTGAATCGCCGAACTGCCGACCGCCTGAACGTAGACCGCGGCGCAGCCTTCGAGCGCCGCCATGCGGTCGACGAGCTTGTCCTCGTTGCCGTCGTGCTCGGCGGAGGAAAACCGCACCGCCTCGGCGAGCGCGTGGCCGTCGGCGCCGACGGTGTAGATCGCGAACGATTCGGTCGAGCCGAAATGCTGGTCGACGTGACGCCGGTCGCCGGTGGCGAAGGCGACGCGCAGGCCGCGCACCTCGGCGACTTCCGGAGCGGGCACGACGGCGAGCCGGGTGGTCATGCGCACCTCCCCTGGTACTCGGGCTTCTGGCCGTAGACCGAACGGTACGGATGCACCTCGCCGCGCTCGGCGGCGGTGAGGATGTTGGCGAGATCGAACAGAACCTGGCGTCCGCCGCGATAGCCGATCCAGGTCTTGGCGAAGCCGCCGTACCAGTGGAACTGCGGGAACCCGGCGCGATAGATCGGCAGGCCGAGGCGCTCGGCGACGGCGACGCCGTGGGAGTTGGCGATCAGAACCTCGGCGCCGCTCTCGCGCGCGGCGAGTTCGAGGTCCTCGAGGTCGCCGATCTTCACCGCGGCGAGGCCCGAGCGGGTCAGCACCGGCGCGTAGGCCGGGGTGACGGCGGCGACGACCTCCGCGCCGGTGCCCTTCATCAGCGCCGCGAGCGCGACCAGCAGGTCGGGATCGGCGGCGACGGCGACGCGGGTGAAGCCCATCATGAAGTGGGTGTCGAGCATCGCGTCGAGGAGCTGGGCGCGCTGGCGCTCGATCCGCTCGGGCACCTCGTTGCCGGAGAGGTCGCGCAGCGTCATCACCAGTGCGTCGGTGGCGTCGAGGCCGCAGAGATGGTCGAAGCGGATATCGGGAACGCCGGTGCGGCTCCGCAGTTCGTCGGCGACCGGGGCCATCGACGCGCCGACGACGATGGTGGCGATCGCCTGGCCGAGGGTGGCGAGTTCGGAAACCGGGGTGCCGCCGGTGGTGAGCGCGTTGTAGGTCTCGGGGGCGAGGTGGCCGTCGAGCGAATCCGACACGTCGGGGAACACCACCGGACGCAGGCCGAACGCCTCGATCGTCTCCTTGAGCGCCTCGATGTCGCCCGAGGTCAGCGACGCGCCGACGAGGACGTTGACCTGGCGGCGGCGCTGGCCGACGCGGCCCGCCTCCGCCGGAACCAGGGTCTTGATCATCGCGAGCGCGGCATCGGCGAAGCCGGATTCGAGGCAGCCGCGGAAGTCGGGGGTGGTCACCGGCACCACCGCGACGCGGTCGAACTCGGGGTGCTTGGCGCGGAATTCCTTCACCCCCATGTCGACGTCGAACCCCTGCACCTCCGCAAGCCCGGAGGTCGGCACGCCGATGAGGTCTGGAGACTTCTTTGCAATCGTCGCCAAGCCTTCGACGAGGTTCTCGTAGGACCCCATCACCGTGCCGATCTGGTCGAGAGCCGAAGTCTGGATCGGAATCGGCTCCTGAAAATGCTGAACGAAAAACACCTTGCCGAAGGCGGTGCAGCCCTGGCTGCCGTGGATCATCGGCATCGTGCGGTTGATGCCCATGAACGCGAGGCACGCGCCCAGGGTGCTCGAAGCCTTCAGCGGATTAACGGACAACGCCTTGTTGCGCTTGATGATCTCGGTCATTGGGCGGCCTCCGGACGGATCGCTTCGGGGGTCGGGCGCCAGGGCGCGTGCGCGCGCACCTTGTCCCAGATCGGGCTTTCGAGCGACAGCGCGAGACGGCGGGCAAGCTCGGCCATGCCGGCATAGCCCGCGTAGGCGAACTCGCGCTCCTGGTTGATGTCGAGGAACGGCAGGCGCGCCTTCAACGCGGTGTAGAGGTTGCGCCCGCCGGCGATGAGGATGTCGGCTTCGAGGTCCTTCACCGCCTTCAACAGCGCCGGGGCCGAGCCCTCGGTGATCATCACCGCGTCCTCGCCCATCAGCTCCTTGATCCGCGCCTTGTCCTCCTCGGTGGATTTCTTGGTGCCGGTGGCGACCACCGAAAGCCCGAGGTCCTGCAGCGCCGAAACCACCGACCACGACTTCACGCCGCCGGTGTAGAGCAGCACCCGCTTGCCCTGAAGGCGCGGCCGCCACGCGGCGATCGCCGCCTCGGCCTTGGCCTCCTCGCGCGCGATCAGCGCTTCGGTGCGGGCGATGAGATCGGGATCGCCGATGATCCGGGCGAAGTTGCGGAGCGCGTCCGAGGTGTCGGCGACGCCGTAGAAGCTGCCTTCGAACCACGGCACGCCCCAGGTGCGTTCGAGATGCCGCGCGACGTTGAGCGACGCCTTCGAGCACACCACCATCGTCGCCTCGGCGCGGTGCATCGTCTGCACCTCGCGATAGCGCGCGTCGCCCGAGAGCGTGCAGAGCACGCGGATGCCGAGTTCGTCGAGGAGCGGCAGGGTGTGCCAGAGCTCGCCCGCGATGTTGTATTCGCCGATCAGGTTGACGTCGTGCACGGTGATGCCCGGACGCACCGCGGCCTCGGGGATCGGGTCGGGCTCGCGGGTGCCGATCACGTATTTGGTCATCGCCTCGCCGGCGAGGCGGTTGCCCATGTTCTTGGTGCCGTAGAAGCCCGCCGCGTCGACCAGAACCACCGGCTTGCCGAAGGCTTCCTCGGCGGCGGCGCACACCGCCTCCATGTCGTCGCCGACGAGCGCCGGAATGCAGGTGGCGTAGACGAACACCGCGGCGGGATCGTAGGTCGCGACCGCCTGCTTGATCGCGTGGAACAGCCGCTTCTCGCTGCGGCCCATGATCACGTCCTGCTCGGTGAGGTCGGTGGTCATGCCGACCGAATAGAGCGTCGGACCGGTCGACTTGGTGCCGCGGTTCTCCCACGACGACCCGGCGCAGCCGATCGCGCCGTGGATGATGTGCGCGACGTCGGCGATCGGCAGCAGCGCGATCTGCGCGCCGTCGAAGGCGCAGCCGCCCGCCGCCGAGCCCGGCTTCGGGCGCGCGCATCCGGATTTGCCCTTGGCATTGTGGGCACAGGCCGGTTCGTCCATGAGGGCGCGAAGATCCTGCGGTTTCATCGGCATCACCCCGTCGCACGGTTGCTACACGGCTGGGTTTGCAGCAACCGCCATGCCAACCGGGAAACCCGAGGTTTCCCAAGGCCGATCGGACGGGACGAGATGTCAGATACCCGACAAGGTGCGACAGAATCAGGCGCGCGAGAGGCGCGGGCGGCCTTCGAGGACGAGGCGCAGGCGTCCTCGCGCGACGCGTTCGAGCCGCACCGGAGCGCGGCGGTCGTCGAGGCGGCGGCGCAGCAAGAGCAGCCGGGTTTCGAGGTTGTCGTTGACGTCCGGCAGGCGGAGTTCGGCGGCGAGGCGGATCTCGCGGTTGGAAAAGTCGGTACGGCCCTCGGCGGCGTGGCGGTCGAGGAGGAACATCAGAAGCCGCCCGGCGACCCCCTTGATGATGTAGTCGCCGTCGATGAACACGCTGTCGTCGAAGGCGTGGTGCAGCACCGCGAAGCCGTGCCCCGCGGGCGGCGGCGCGCGGCGCGGCGGCGCGGCCTCGGCTTCGGCGGGCGCGGCCTCGGCGAGCGCGAGGGCGGCGGCGAGCGCGGGCGCGATCGTCCCGAACGCCGCGACCTCCGCCGCGCCGAAGGCGAAGCGGGTGCGGTTTTCCGCCATCGCCACGCCGACGAGCGCACCCTGCGCGATCAGCGGCGCGGCGATCTGGCTTTGCGCGCCCGGCAGGCCGGGCAACGGAATGCGGCGGTCGTCGCCCGCGACCGCGCCGCTCGCGCGGATCGCGTGGCCGAAGCGCCGCACCCGGCTGAGATCGTTGATCCGCACCACCCGTCCTTCGGCGGCGGCGCGTCCGGCGAGGCCGTCGCCGAGGGCGATCTCCGCGCCGACGCCCGAGCGCGGATAGCCGCGGCTGGCGATCGCGACGAGGCCGCCGCCGGGATCGCGCGCGTAGACCGTCGCGGCGTCGCAGGGGAGCGCGGCAGCGATCGCGTCGAGCCCGGCCTCCACCGCCGCGCCGATCTCGGCCGCCGCGGCGATCGCGGCGCAGCCCGCCGCGGCGGCGGCGAAACGCGGCAGCACCGGCACGGGCGGCGGCTCGGGCATCGGCGCGGGGTTGGGCACCGCCGCAACCGCGCCGACGCGGAACACGTCCACCGCCTTCAGCCGCATGATCCCCTCCATCCCCACCTGCGCGCTGCTCGCGGCGAGTTCGCCCGCCACCGCGTCGAACAGCGCGCCAGCGCTTTCGGAGCGCAGGTAGGTGGCGGCGAGGCGCACCTGGCCGCCGGTGCGTCCGTCGACGAGAAGGAGCGCCGCCTCGGGGTTGTCGCGCAGGTTGGCGGCGGTCTTGCCGAAGAACTGGTTGGAGAGGGCGACGTGGCCGTCGTCGACCCGCACCACGTGGGAGAGGTAGGAGATGTTCGGCGTGCCGTCGGCGGCCACGGTCGCGACGACCGACGGGATCACCCCTTCGAGGCAGGCGTCGAGATCGTCGAGGGTCATGGCGCCGCCTCCAAGGGCGCGCCCGCCCGCGCGCCGGGGGTCTGGGTGTAGGCCTCCGCGACCGCGAACCGCGCGACCACGAGATCGCGGTCGCACAGCCACGGGGTGATCACCCCGGGCACGAGGCCGAGATCGCACAACGCCGCGGTGACGTCGGCGACGTAGGCGGCGGCGAGCGCGCGGTCGACGGCGGCGGCCTCGCGCACCGTGGCTCGGCCCTTGAGCTGGCAGGTGACGTAATCGGTGGGGCGCGCGAAGGTGGCGGCGAGCGCGCCGTTGGCGGAAAGGTTGGCGGCGGTGCCGGGCCACTGCCAGCGCGAGATCATCAGTTCGACCGCGTCGCCCGCCACGCGCACCCCGACGGCGCGGCCGATCTCCGCGCGGAACGCGGCGTCGCGGCTGCCGACGATCACCATCACCGGGCTGGTCAGGAACCGCGCGAACGCCTCGCCGATCTCCACGATACGCACCGCCTCCGCCCGCACGGGCCGCCGGTTAGCCAAATTTTAGGAACGCGCCATACGCCTTAGCGAGGATTTAGGAACGATTCGCGGCAAAAAGAACATCTAATCGGCGCATTCCGATGTCACCCGAGGAGAGTTTCGATGACCGACACCGCCGATTTGCGCCCCGCCGATGCCGTCGCCGTGATCGGCGCGGGCCCGGGAGGCCTCGCCGCCGCGCGCTGGCTGCTCGCCAAGGGCTTCGCGCCGGTGATCTTCGAAGCCGCCGAGGGCGTCGGCGGGCAATGGAACCCGGATGCCCCCGGCACCGCCACCTGGCCCGGAATGCGCGCCAACACCAGCCGCCAGATGACCGCCTTCGCCGACCTCGACCACGTGCCCGGCACACCGCTGTTTCCGCGCCGCGAGGATCTGCGCGGCTACCTCGAAGCCTACGCGCGGCGTTTCGGCCTTGAGCCGCGGCTGCGCCGCGCGACCCGGGTCGAGAGCGTCGCCCGCGCGCGCGGCGGCTGGCTGGTGCGCTCGCAGCGCGGCCGCGAACGGCTGAACGAGGTGTTTCCGCACGTGGTGATCGCCACCGGACGCCACCGCGAGCCGATCCTCCCCGACATCGCCGGGCGCTTCACCGGCGCGCTCGGCTATTCGCACGCGGCGCAGTATCGCGGCGCGGCGCGCTACGCCGGGGCGTCGGTGGTGGTCGCGGGGTGCTCGATCAGCGCCCTCGAAATCGCCTCCGACCTCGCCCTCGGCGGTGCGGCGGAGGTCGTCCTCGCCTGCCGCCGCCAGCGCTACGTGCTGCCGAAGATCATTCGCGGCATCCCCACCGATCAGCTGATGTTCACCCGCGCCGCCGCACACGCCGCCGAAACCCTCGACCGCATCGCGCTTGCCGCATCGCTCAAGGCGGCGGTGCTCGACGCCGCCGGCGACCACGCCGCCTACGGCCTGCCGCCGCTCGACGACGACGTGTTCGCGGCGGGGATCGCGCAATCGCAGCACTTCCTCCCCTGCGTCGCGGAAGGACGGATCGTCGCCCGGCCGTGGATCGCGCGCGCCGACGGCCGCACGCTCCGCTTCGCCGACGGCTCGTCCGCGAACGCCGACGCGATCATCGCCGGCACCGGCTACCGTCCGGCGTTGCCGCGTTTCGACGCCGCCACCGCCGCCGCGCTCGGGCGCGGCGACGCACCGCGGCTCTCCACGTTCGCGCTCCACCCCAACCTGCCGGGGCTCGGCTTCGTCGGCATGTACGAACTCGTCGGCCCCTATTGGCCGGTGCTGGAGCTCAACGCGCGCCTCGTCGCCGAACGCTTCGCCGACCCCGCGGCGGCGCTGCCGCCGCCCGCCGAAAGCCTCGATCCGCTGCCGATGAACGCGCTCGCGCTCGCCTTCGCGCGGCACCTCGGCGTCGAGCCCGATCCCGCCGCGTGGCCGGACATCGCCGAACGGCTGGTTCACGGACCGCTGCTGCCCGCGTCGTTCCGCCTCGGCGGTGCGGATGCGCTGCCCGACGCGGCGGCGCGCGTCGCCGCGGGCGGGGAGATGGCAGAAGCGGCGGAGTAGGCGCTCAGTCGAGCCGCCGCCAGCCCTCGAACACCG
>QKGW01000562.1 GCA_003250275.1 Alphaproteobacteria bacterium | reverse complement strand
TCGAGGGGCTGGCGGCGGGCACGCTCAGGGTGGCGATCGATCGCGTCTACGACTGGGACGGCATCGCCGAGGCGCACGCGGCGCTCGAGGAGCGCCGCTCGGTGGGGAAGTCGGTGTTGCGGATCGACCCGACGGTCACTTGATCGCGTAGGCCTTCTCGATCGCGTCGAACTGCGCCTTGTCGACGACGCGCTGGCGTTCCTCGAACCCGGCGAGGCGGTCCTCCATCCCCGCGAGATCGCCGCTGTCGCGCAGATGTCCGAGCACCTCGGAAACCGCGCGGATCGTCGCCTGCAGGGCGGCGTTGGCGTAGAGCACCAGAGAAAAGCCCATCGCCTCCAAATCGGCGCGCGGGATCATCGGAGTGCGGCCGCCGTAGACGATGTTGGCGAGCTGCGGCGCGGGCAGGCGGGCGATGGTTTCGAGCTCGGCGCGCGCCGTCGGTGCCTCGATGAAGAGCACGTCGGCGCCGGCTTCGAGCATCGCCTGGGCGCGGTCGAGCGCGCCGTTGAGGCCCTCGATCGCGTAGGCGTCGGTGCGCGCGACGATCAGGAGGTTGGCGTCGTGGCGCGCGTCGGCGGCGGCGCGCACCTTGGCCGCCATCTCGGCGGCGGGGATCACCGCCTTGCCGGCGAAGTGGCCGCACTTCTTCGGGAACACCTGATCCTCGATCTGCACCGCGGCGATGCCGGCGCGCTCGACCTCGCGGATGGTGCGGCGGACGTTGAGCGCGTTGCCGAAGCCGGTGTCGATGTCCATCACCACCGGCAGGTCGCAGACGTCGGTGATGCGATGCGCCGCTTCGACCATCTCGGTCATTGTCACCAGGCCGAGGTCGGGGACGCCGAACTCGGTGTTCGCCACCCCCGCGCCGGTGAGGTAGACCGCCTCGAAGCCGAGGTCCTGCACGATACGCGCGCCAAGCGCGTTGGCGACGCCGGGCAGGAGCATCGCGCGGCGCTCCAGCACCGCCTGCTTGAAGCGGCGGCGGCGGGCGGCGACGCTGCCGGTTTCGAGAACTGTGTCCACGGTTCGGTCCTCCCTGGGTTGGTGTCCCCCTTGCGGATAAGTGGCAACTGTTGACAGTTCAATCAAGGTGCCAATATACGAATGAGGCCGGCGCGCCCGCGGGTGCGCCGATGACTGGAGGCGGGTATGCGCGACACCTCTCTCCCGATCGCCCGGCGCATTGCCGAACGGGTCCACGCCTTCGGGCGCGGCGATCTCACGCCGTTGTCCCTCGCCCAGGCGCGCCGCGCGATCACCGATACCGTCGGGGTGGCGCTGGCGGGCGCGGTGGACGAGGGCGTGCGCATCCTCCGCGAGACGCCGGGCGTCGCCGACGGCCCCGGCCCGGCCCTGATCTGGGGCACCGACCGCCGCACCGGTCTGCTCGACGCCGCTTTGGTCAACGCCGCCGCCGCCCATGCGCTCGATTACGACGACGTTTGCGCGGTGCTCGGCGGCCACCCGTCCGCGCCGCTGGTGCCCGCGCTGTTCGCCATCGCCGAGGCGCGCGGCCTGCCCGGTATCGAGGTCATCCTCGCGCACGTGATCGGCGTCGAGACGACGCTGCGGATCGCCCGCGCGGTCAACTTCCACCACTACGACAAGGGCTGGCACCCGACCGCGACCCTCGGGGTGTTCGGCGCGGCCGCCGCCGCGTCGCGGCTGCTCGGGCTCTCGGTCGAGGAGACCGCGACGGCGCTCGGCCTCGCCGCATCGCTGTCCGCCGGGCTCAAGGCCAACTTCGGTACGATGACCAAGCCGCTGCACGTCGGCCAGTGCAGCCGCAACGGCGTGTTCGCGGCGCTGCTCGCCGGGCGCGGCTTCACCGCCAATCCGGCGGCGTTCGAGCACCCGCAGGGCTTTCTCGCGGTGTTCAACGGTGCGGGCACCTTCGACGCCGAGCGGATCTTCGCCGCCTGGGGCGCGCCCTGGGAGATCGAGGACCCGACGATGGCGATCAAGCAGTTCCCCTGCTGCGCGAGCGCCCAACCGGCGATTTTGATGGCGCTCGATCTGCGCGCCAAGGACGGCGTGCGTGCCGCCGACGTCGCGGAAATCCAGGTGATGCCGCACGTCCGCCGCCTCCGCCACACCGACTATCCCGACCCGCAGTCGCCGTTGCAGGCGAAGTTCTCGGTGCAGTACGGCGTCGCCCGCGCGCTCAACGACGGCGCGATCGGCCTCGCCGATTTCGAGGGTGAGGCGTTCCGCGAGCCCGAGATTCAGCGCCTGCTCGCCGCCACCGAAACCTTCGCCCACCCCGACATGCCCGAGGACGGCGCGGCGCAGTGGGGCGCGGAGGTGGTGGTGACGCTCGCCGACGGGCGGCGCTTCGCGCGGCGCGTCGACAACGTCGTTGGGCGCGGCGGCGACCATCCGATGAGCGACCGCGAAATGTGGGCCAAATTCGCCGACTGCGCCCGCCGCAGCCTGCCCGAGGCGCGCATCGCGCCGCTGTTCGACGCGCTCGGCGGCCTCGACACGATCCCCGACGTCGCCCGCGCGACCGCGCTGATGGCGGTGTCGCGAACCTCCGAAACCTCTTGGAATCGCTGAACCGCGACGGTATCTGTTCTAGGGAAGATTGTTGACCATCGACACTGCGAGGAGTGTGACGTGACGCTCGTTCTGACCGGCAAGGTGCAAGCCCGATCCCTCGTCGACGAGGTCGTCGAGCGCCTCGAAGCGGCGATCGTCACCGGCGAACTGCCGCCCGGCTCCAAGCTCAACGAGCAGGCGCTCGCCGCCTCGCTCGGGGTCAGCCGTGGGCCGCTGCGCGAGGCGATCCGCCGCCTTGAAGGCCGCACCCTGGTCGAGCGCACCCCCAACATCGGCGTGCGCGTCGCCGAGCTGTCGTCGGGCGACCTCAACGACCTGCTGGTGATCCGCGAATCCCTCGAAGGGATGGCCGCGGCGCTCGCCGCGGAGAACCTCACCGACGCCGAGATCGACGACCTCGAACGCCTGCTCTCCGAGCACGGCAGCCAGAAGAGCGTCGCGACCGGCGAGGGCTACTATCAGGAATCCGGCGATTTCGATTTCCACTTTCGCATCGCGCGGGCGAGCCGCAACAAGCGGCTGATCTCGATGATCTGCGGCGACCTCTACGACCTCCTGCGCATCTACCGCTACAAGTCGAGCACGATGCAGGGGCGTGCCGCCGAGGCGCTGCGCGAGCATCGCGACATCGTCGCCGCGCTTCGGAGCCGCGATCCGGTGCAGGCCGAGGCGGCGATGCGCCGCCACGTGCGCAACGCGCGGCTGTTCGCGGCGATGGCGCTCAAGGCCGCGGAAGAGGCGCGCGCGAAGGCGTAGTCAGACGTTGTGGCAGCGGCCGCCGTGGGCGGCGAAGAACGCCGCGTTCGGGCAATAGGACGGCGCGACGTCCCACCCGGTTTCCGCCTCGCGGCAATCGGCCTCGTAGCCGCAGAACAGACACCGGCACGCGGTCTCGTCCGCGTCGGCCTCGGCGTTCGGCGCCTGGGCGGTCTCGTCCGGTTTGCTCAGCCAATCGAACAGAGCCATGGTCCGCTCCCGAAACCCTGCGCGGGCTTCGCGGCCCGCGCCGCTCCGGCGTGGATGCCGGAGGTTAGTAGAATTCTAAAATTCTACCATCCGCGCCGGGTTCGGGCAATCGCGCCGCCGCTCGCGCCCTCGCGCTACCGCACCCGGATGGATGCCGCCGAGCGCGACCTGATCGCCCAGACCCTCGCCGACTGCGGCGGTAACAAGGCCGCGGCGGCGAAGCGCCTCGGCCTCAACCGCACCACCCTGTGGCGGATCCTCAAGCGGCTCGATCTCGACTGATCGCGCCGATCAGCGCGTCGATGTCGGCGGCGGTGGTGTCGGGGTTCATCAGCGTCAGGCGCAGCCACTGCCGGCCGCCGAACTCGGCGGCGGTGAGGTAGTGCTCGCCGCCCGCGAGCAACGCGCGGCGCAGCGCGAGCTGGTGCGCGTCGTCGCCCGGCGCGCGGAACAGCACGATGTTGCTCTCGGGCTCGACCGCGA
>QKGW01000379.1 GCA_003250275.1 Alphaproteobacteria bacterium | reverse complement strand
CGCCTTCGCCCTCGAACCGAGCGCCGCCGATCCCGACGCGGTCGGCTGGATCGAGGAACAGCGGGCGGCGGGCCGCCAGGTGATCGGGCTCAACATCCACCCGATGCTGATCAAGAACGTCCGGGAATCGGAACTCGGCAAGATCACCGGACCGATGGTGAACGCGCTCGCGCGGATCAGCAACGACCGCGCGGTGTCGTGGATGATGCTGCCGCACGACTACCGCAGCGTCGACAGCGACCTCCGCTGCCTCACGCCGCTGCACGAAGGCCTGCGCGACGTCGACGGGGTGGAGACCTACCTCCTCGAAGGCGAGCCGCGTGCGACCGAACTGAAGGCGCTCGCCGGTCATCTCGACGGCGTGGTCTCGGGGCGGATGCATCTCGCGATCGCCGCCCTCGGCATGGGCGTGCCGGTGCTCGGCATCGCCTATCAGGGCAAGTTCGAAGGCCTGCTCAAGCATTTCGGGCTGCCAGAGAGCCTGATGCTGACGCCCCAGTCGCTCTCCGACGTTGACGACGTGGTGACGAAGGTCGAGGCTTTTCTCGCCGATCTGCCCGATCTCACCCAGCAGGTCGAACGGAACAAGCCGCGGATTCTGGCGTTGGCGCACGAGAACTTCGTCGCCTACGCCGAGGATCGTGCGGCCTGATGCACACGGCCACGGGGATGCTGCGCGAATGATCGTCGGGGGGGCGCGATGACCGAAATGAAGGTCGATCACTCGCTGATCAAATTCGCCGCGAACGGCGTGTTCTGGTCGGTGGTCCAGAGCTGGGTCAACAAGCTCTCGGTCCTGGTGCTTTCGATCGTCCTCGCGCGCCTGATCAGCCCCGCCGACTTCGGCGTCGCCTCGGCGGGGCTTCTGATCCTCCAGTTGGTCCCGATCGTCGCCGAACTCGGCTTCTCCTCGGCGATCATCCAGCGCCCCAATCTCAAACCGGCGGACATCAATCTGCCGTTCTACTTCGCCATCGCGGTGTGCTGCGCGGTGACCGCCGGGGTCGCGCTCAACGCCGAGTGGGTGAGCGCGCAGCTCGAAGCCGCGAACGCCGCAACCTACATCAGCTTCGTCGTCGCGACGCTGATTTTGAATGTGCCGACAATGTTCCAGCTTGCGATGTTCAAGCGGAACATGAAGTTCAAGACCCTCGCGTTCCGCGATTTCGTCGCCAACCTCGCAGGCGGCATCCTCGCCGTCGTGGTCGCCGCGCTCGGGTTCGGGTTCTGGAGCTTCCTCGCGCAGGCCTACGCGGTCTGCATCGTCAACGCGGTGTGGCTGTGGCGCAAGCCGCTGTGGACGCCGAGCCTGACCTTCGATCCGCCCGCGTTCGGCGAGATGGCGAAGTTCGGCCTGCCGGTGGCGGCGCAGAACCTCAACAACTTTCTCGGGATGCGCCTGATCGACTTCCTCATCATCGGCAAGTTCGGCGTCGCCGCCTACGGCATCTACGCGGTCGGCTCGCGGCTCTACCAGAGCTGCCTGCAAATCTTTCAGGGCGCGTTCAACGACGTCTCGCTGTCGAGCCTGTCGAAGATTTCCGACGACCGGGAACGCCTCGGCCGCGTCTACGGCAAGACGATGATGATGGCGAGTTCGGTGGTGTTGCCGCTGTTCGTGATGCTTGCGGTGCTCTCGCCGGAAATCTGCCTGGTGCTGTTCGGCGAGAAGTGGGTGGGCCTTGACCGCATTGCGATGCCGTTGATGCTGCTCGGCGCGCTCGGCTGCGTGCAGTTCCTCAACGGGCCGTTCCTCGCCGCGCGCGGCAAGACCCGCTACATCCTCCTCACCGGCGCGTTCAAGACCGCCTGCACCGTCGCGGGCCTGATCTTCGTGCCCGCGGGCGATATCTACCAGATGACCGTGGTGTTCGTCGTCGCGCAACTGCCGGCGACGCCGCTGTCGTTCTACATGGTCTCGCGCGAACTCGGGCTTTCGCTCGGGCGCGTCGCGCTCAATCTCCTGCCGCCGCTGATCCCCGCCGCGGCGGCGTTCGCGGCGGTGTGGCTGATCCGCCCGGAACTCGGCGGCTTCCACATGCCGATGCTGATCCAGGGGATCGTGCTCGGCGCGTGCTTCGGCTGCGTCTACATTGCGCTGCTGGTGATCATCGACCGCAAGCGCGCGGTCGAGGGCTTCCGCCTGCTGCTCTCGGCGGCGCGGAGCATCTGACCTCAGACGCCGTGGCGCGCGAGGAAGGTCTCGACGCAGTAGCGCGCCTTGGCTTCCAGCTCGGCATCCGCCCAATCGGTCTGCAGCCCGAGCATGTTGCGGATGAGGATCTGCCCGTTGAGCATTCCGAAGAAGCACTCGGCGGCGAGCGCCGCGTCGGGGATGTCGAGGTCGCCCGCGGCGTCGCGGGCCTCGAAATAGGCGGCAAGCTGGGCGAGGGCGCGCTTCGGGCCGTTGTCGTAGAACTCGCGGGTGAGCCCCGCGCCGATCTCGCCCGGCGTCGCCAGCATCAGGCGGTAGACCAGCGGCACCTGGCCGCCGACCATGAAGCGCAGGTATTCGCGCGCGATGCGCAGCAGACCCTCGGTGACCGGCGCGGTTTCGGCGGGGGCGGGGATCGCCGCGACGATCACCTGCGAGCGGCTGGCGACCACCGCGCCGAATAGCGATTCCTTGGTCGAGAACAGGTTGTAGATGGTTTGCTTGGAGACGCCCGCCTCGGCCGCGATCGCCTCCATGGTGACGCCGTAGCCGTTGTGGGCGAACAGTTCGCACGCCGCCTCGACGATCGCGGCGCGCTTGCCCGGATCGGGGCGGCGGCCCCGGCCGGGGCGGGTGTCGCACTGGTTCATCAGTGGCCTCCTCCGCCTGGCTGCGGCGCGGCCTTGGGCTTGTGCGCCAGCATAACCACCAGGATCGCCGCAAGCGAGACCCACGCCATCGCCCAGAACACGTCCATGAAGCTCATCACCGTGGCCTCGCGGTAGACGATCTGGCCGATCGTCTTGGCCGCCGCGGCGGTCGAATCGACGCCGGGCACGCTCGCGAAGCGCTGGCCGAGGTTCTGCAACGCCGCCTGGACCTCGGGCCGGGTCGGGTCGATCGCCTCGCCGACGCGCGCCCAGTGGAAGTTGGTGCGGTGGTCGAGCAGGGTGGTGATCCCGGCAAGGCCGAAGGCGCCGCCGAGGTTGCGCATCAGGTTGTAGAGGCCCGAGGCGTTCTTGATCCGCTCCGGCGGCAGGGTGCCGAGGGCGAGCACGTTGGCGGGAATGATCGTGAACATGTAGCCGATGCCGCGGAGAATCTGCGGCAGCACGAACTCGTTGTAGTCCCACTCCGCGGTCAGCCCGGTGAGCAAGAAGTTGGAGGTGGCGAGACAGCCGAAGCCGATGCACAGCATCGCGCGCGGGTCGACGCGGCGCGACAGGTTGCCGACGATCGGCGCGGAGAGGAACTGCGACGCGCCGGTCACCATCATCACCCAGCCGATCTGCATCGCGTTCAATCCGCGCACCCGGCCGAGGAACTGAGGTTGAAGATAAACAAGGCCGTAGAGCGCGATCCCGAGAATGAAGCTGAACACGCAGCCGGTCGCGAAGTTGCGGTCGGAGAACGCGCGCAGGTCGACGATCGGGTTTTCCGCCACGAGCGTGCGCCAGAAGAACCCGACGCCCGCGACCGCGGCGATGACGCTGCAGACGAGGATCGCGTCGTCGGCGAACCAGTCGTTGCGCGAGCCGTCCTCAAGGACGAAGTCGAGGCAGCCGAGGAAGGCCGCCATCAGCACCAGGCCGATCACGTCGAGGCGGCGGATCAGCTCGAACTGCGGCGGGTCGCCGTGAATGAACGACCACACCAGCACGGTAACGAGGATGCCCGGCACGATGTTGATCAGGAACAGCCAGTGCCACGAGAGGGTTTCGGTGAGCCAGCCGCCGAGGGTCGGGCCGATCGTCGGCGCGAGGGTGGCGACGAGGCCGATCATCACCGTGGTCGCGGCCTGGCGGCTGCGCGGCATCAGGGTGTAGGCGGCGGCGAACACGGTCGGGATCATCGCGCCGCCGATGAA
>QKGW01000018.1 GCA_003250275.1 Alphaproteobacteria bacterium | reverse complement strand
GCACGCCCACCCTCTCGGGGCGTTCGGGGCGGCAGGGCCGCGCATCCCCGGACATCCACAAGCGATCCGGCGCACAGGGAATCATGCCGGATCGTAATATACGCGAGGCTCTCTGAATGCTTATATGAATAAAAGCAGCATCAAGAGACGGAAATCGTCGACGAATCTCGTCAACCGCAAACAGACTTAAAGCGAACGCCCTGCTCCACTCCAGCGGGCCCGATAGAAAAGACCCACATAGTGAAACACTTTGTGGCAAATCTTCTCGGCGATTGACTTGAAGATACTACAGCCAAACTGACGGGTGCAATCGGATAAATGGCCCGGATGCCCTACCCGCCCGCCCCATCCCCGGCGGCGTCGCAACCATATGCGGAACCTTCCGGCGTCCCCATATATTGACTCATAAGGGGGTGTGCCCGATCGGCACGCCAAGAGGCTTAAGGGTAACGTCAGGAGGTCAGCGATGATCGACAAACGAAACCGCGAAGCCGAACCCGATCTCGGCCGCGAGATGTACCCCGGCGATACCGCCGGCGGGACGTCGGACAACCGGTCCCCGGACTTCTGGGGACGTGAAATGTATCCGGGCGACACTGCCGGCGGAAAGCTGGAGCGCCGCACCCCGGACGTCTGGGGCCGCGAGTTGTACCCAGGCGACACCAGGGAGGAAGGTCACGCTTCCGAGGGTCTCGAGATGTACGCCCTCGGCAACGAGCACGCGATCGGGCCGCACCGCGGCCTCGGACCGCAGAACTACCAGCGCTCGGACGAACGCATCCATGAGGACGTCTGCGAGCAGTTGCTCGAAGACGGGTATCTCGACGCCAGCAACATCCGCGTGATGGTGCTCGACAGCGTCGTCTCGCTCGAAGGCACGGTGGTCAACCTGGTGCAGCGGCACCGGGCCGAGGACCTCGCCATCGGCGTCTCGGGGGTGAAGAGCGTGCACAACGACCTGCACATCTCCGATCTCCCCACCACCGACACCCTGCACGGAGGAACCGACATGCAGGGCGTCGAGATGCGGCCGGCAAGAGACCGCACCCATTGACGGCACCCGGTTCATCAACGGCGGCGCCCCTTCGGGGGCGTTTCCGTTTCTGGGGATCAGAGACGCAGGCGCGCGAGGGTCGCGTCGTCCGCCGCGCCGCCGTAGAAGGCGTCGAGGCCGTCCTGGAACAGCGCGCGGTCGGCTTCCGCCTCCGCCGCCTCGCGGAACAGCGTCAGGCACGAGCGGAACTTGACGTCGTCGGGACTGCCGAGGATCGCATACGCGCTCGCGCCGCGATGGCCGAGCATCAGCCCCACCGCCTTGCGCAGGCGCTTGCCGAGCACCGGGTGCGCGAGATAGACGCGCGCCTCGGCGAGATCGCGGATCGCGTAGCGTCGCGCCATGCCGCTCGACCCGAGTCCCGCGATCTGGGGGAACACGAACCACATCCAATGGGTCGCCTTCCGCCCCGCCGCGAGCTCCCGCTCCACCTGAAACAGCACGGTATCCTGCGCCTCGACGAACCGTTCGAGATTTCCGGCATCGTTCATGGCCTTGCCTCCCGTCATTCTCCGCCAACCTATATGGGTGAGAAGACGAGCGGTTCGGGAGGCTTTCCGGTGACGAAACGGGTTGCGTTCCCCGACGGGCGGCAGGTGCCGGCCCTCGGGCAGGGGTCGTGGCATCTCGGTCAGGGGCGGCGGCCGCACGAGATCGAAGAGCGGGCGATGCGCACCGGCATCGATCTCGGCCTCACGCTCATCGACACCGCCGAGATGTACGGCAACGGCCTTTCGGAGAGCCACATCGGCCGCGCCATCGCGGGGCGGCGCGACGAGGTGTTCCTGGTCTCCAAGGTGCTGCCGATGAACGCGAGCCGCGCCGGCATCCTCAAGGCCTGCGACGCCAGCCTCCGCCGCCTCGGCACCGACCGTCTCGATCTCTACCTGCTGCACTGGCAGGACGGCCGCACCCGCCTGCCGGAAGTCGTCGGCACCTTCGAGGACCTGGTTTCGGCGGGCAAGATCCGCGCCTGGGGCGTCTCGAATTTCGACGTCGACGACATGGAGGACCTTTGGCGGGTGCCGGGCGGCGACCGCTGCGCCGCCAACCAGGTGCTCTACAACCTCGGCAGCCGCGGCATCGAGTTCGCGCTGGCGCCGTGGTGCGCCGCGCACGGCGTGGCGGTGATGGCCTACACCCCGATGGGCAGCGGCAGACTCTCGCGCGACGCCGTGCTCGCCCGCATCGCGCGGGCGCACGGCTGCACCGCCCCGGCGGTCGCGCTCGCGGCGCTGATCCGGCGCGGCAACGTCGTCGCGATCCCTGAGGCGGGCGACCCGGAGCACGTCGCCGCCAACGCCCGCGCCCTCGCGCTCGGCCTCACCGACGACGACCTGCGCGCGATCGACGCGGCGTTTCCGCCGCCCGACCGCAAGCACCCGCTCGACATTCTCTAGACCACGACGTTCCGCGGTTCGCCGCGCACGAACGCGTCGACGTTGTCGATCAACTGGTCGGCCAACCCCTGGATCGCCTCGCGGCTCGCCCAGGCGACGTGCGGCGTGACGATCACGTTGGGGCGCGCGAAGATCCGCCGCATCGGATGATCCGGCGCGGGCGGCTCCGCGGTCAGCACGTCGAAGCCCGCGCCTGCGATCTGCCCGGCGTCGAGCGCCGCCTCGACCGCGGCTTCGTCGACGAGGCCGCCGCGCCCGGCGTTGATCAGGATCGGCTTGCGCCTCATCAGCCCGAACTCGCGCGCGCCGATGAGATTTTGCGTCTCCGGGGTGAGCGGGCAGTGCAGCGAGATCACGTCGCTCTCCGCCAGCATCGTCTCGAACGGCGTGCGCCCCTCGCCCGCCGCCTCGCCCTTGCGCGCCGAGAGCAGCACCCGCATCCCGAACGCCGCACCGAGCCGCGCCACCGCGCCGCCGAGCGCGCCCGCGCCGACGATGCCGAGGGTCGACCCGGCGAGGTCGGCGATCGGATAGTCGAAGTAGCAGAACTGCGCCGCCTCGTCCCACCGTCCGTCGATCACCGATTGGCGGTAGGGCACGAGGCTGCGGCGCAGCGCGAAGATCAGCGCGAACACGTGCTCGGGCACGGTGGTGTTGGCGTAACCGCGGATGTTGCACACCGTCACGCCGCGCGCGCGGCAGGCGTCGAGGTCGACGATGTTGGTGCCGGTGGCGGCCACCGCGATCAGCTTGAGCCTGGGCGCGCCCGCGAGCTCGGCCGCGCCGATTGGCGCCTTGTTGGTGATCACCACGTCGGCGTCGGCGATGCGCGCGGCGACCTCGGCGGGCGCGGTGCGCGCGTGGGTGACGAGGGTGTGCGGCGCGGCGGGCGCGCGCACGCGGGTCTCGGGCGACAGCGTGTCGCGGTCGAGAAAGACGATCCGGAGCATGAGGCCTCCTCTGCGTGAGCCCTCAGCCTAGCACGGCGCGCGGCGCGTTCAGAGGGTTTCGGCGTCGCCCTGGCGGCGGCGGCGCGGCGATCCGGGAACCGGCTCCGCCGCGGGCGTTCCGAGCGCGCCGTGAAACACCGCGTCCGCAGCGGCGGGACCGTGCAGATCGGGATGGCAGGCGAACGCCTCGGCGCTGGCGAATGCGCCGACGACGAGGGCAACGAGCAAGGCGAGACGGGACACGGTCGGCTCGGAAAAAATCACGCGGGGGCGGAGATTTACGGCGGAGCCTGGGCGGCGTCAAGCCCCTCCCCGCACCTCGGACGTCTCACGCCGCCAGCGCCGCACCACCGCGAGCGACAGCGCGAACGACAGCACCGCCCACACCGCGACGCCGAGGAGCAGCAGCAGGATCGCGTTCGGCCCCGGCGCGGCGAGCACCGAGCGCGCCTGATAGACCAGGAGCGCAACCAGCCCGAGATCCGGCAGCAGGCCGAACACGCTGCCGAGCAGGTAATTGCCGAAGCGCACCCCGGTCGCCCCGGCCACGAGGTTGACCGCGAAGAACGGTGCGATCGGCGCCATCCGGATCGCCGCAATGTCGAGCACGCCTTCCTCGGGCAGGTG
>QKGW01000585.1 GCA_003250275.1 Alphaproteobacteria bacterium | reverse complement strand
TCGCCGACGAACTCGCGTGCGACGCGGATACCTCCGAAACCCTCGCGACCACCGCAAGCGTCTCGCAGATCGGCAAGATCTTTCTGCCGCGCGACCTGATCCGCAAGGAGACCCGCCTCACCACCGAACAGCGGCGAACCCTGGAACAGCACATCGGCCTCGCGCTCAGCGCGCTCGACGGCATTCCCTTCGAACTGCCGGTGCCGCAGACCCTAGCGCTGATGCACGAACGCCTCGACGGCAGCGGCTATCCGCACGGGCGCGCGGGCGCCGAGATCCCGCTGCCCGGGCGCATCCTCGCGGTGGCCGACGTGTTCGCCGCGCGCACCGAACCGCGCGCCTATCGCAACGCGGTGCCGGCGGCGGACGTGATCGACATTCTGCGCAAGCATCCGGAGAAATACGACGCGGGCGTGGTCGCGGCGCTGGAGCGCTTCATCGCGAAAACCGAGCCGAGCCCGGCGGAAGCCTAGAGCTGCTGTGCGCCGGGCCGGCGGAAGATTGCCGGTCCGCTCAACACCAGCTTCATCAGTTCCGCCTGGCGGCTGGTGTTGGTCTTGCGGAATACCGCCTTCAGCTGATTCTTGAGCGTGTTCGGGCTGGTGCCGGTGGCCGCGGCGATCGCGTCGAGGGTCTGGCCGGACACCAGCGCGATCACCAGCTTCGCCTCGGCGACGGTGAGGCCGTAAAGCCCTTCGAGGGTTTCGGGCTGGATCAGCAGCGCCGTGTCGGGATCGGAGACGAACAGGCTGACGCCCCGCGGCGCGCCGCCGGCGCCCTTGCCGACCGGCACCACAAGCACCGAGAGACAGACGCCGTCGCTGTTTCGCGGCGCGGCGAGGGCGCAGTCGACGTCATGCCCCTCCTGCACCGCGCGGATGGTCTGATAGAGACGCGCATCCTGGGCGCGATCGGTCAGGCGCACGCGCCCGAGCGGGTCGCGATAGAGTGCTTCGCGCGCGTCGAGCAGCGGACGGGCGCGGGCGTTGACGAGGCGCAGCACGCCGGCTCCGTCGGCGATCATCACCGCCATCGGGAACATGTCGACGACGCCCTGGGCCTGCACCGCGGTTTCGGGACGGTCCGACTGCGTCTGATGATAACGATGGCGATGCAGCGAGCGCAGAATCGCCTTGCACACCGGCTCGTACGGCTGCGGGCCGTCGACGGTCACGACCTCCTGTACGCCGTGGCGCAGAAGCTCGAACTCGAACGCCTCAGATGGCGGCGTCCTCGCCGCGACGACGAGCGGTGAGGGGGTGCCGAGCCACGGCGAGAGCCGCGTCATCACCGAGGGATCGAGCGGCGCGAAGCACGCGAGCAGAACGTCCGCGCGCGAAGCCGCGTCGCGGTCTGGATCGTCGAGAACGGTGAAGTTGTGGGATCGCAGACCCTCCGCCAGGGGCCCGAAATCGGGCCCCGGCGGGGAGATCAGTGCGATGGTCGGGGACGCTTCCAACATCACGTCTCCCGGAACGTGAATGCGCGAGGGCACCCGATCAACGGTTGGCGTTGGTCATCTCGTAGCCGGGTTGGCGGGTGATGAACGGCGCCGTGCGTTCCGGATCGACGCCCGCGTTCTCCCGCGCATCGGCCACGGCCTCGGCCGGCGGCGTCACGCCCAGGGTGTGGTTGAGCTGGCCGATCGCCGCGAGGGTGCGATACACCGAGTACTGGTAGGCGAATTCGGCGGTGGTGGCGCGGGTGCGGGCGGTGAACAGCTCGTTTTCGGAATCGAGGAGATCGAGCAGGCTGCGCTGATTGATGTCGAACTCCTGACGGTAGGACGACACCACCTGCGAGTTGGCGACGACCTGCTGGTTCAGCACGTCGGAGCGCATCTGCGCGGTTTCCATCGCGTTCCAGGAATCGCGGACTTCCTTCGCCACCGCGCGTTCGAGACGCAGCACCGTGGCGCGGGCCTGGGAGACGCGCTCGGCGGTTTCCATGCGGAGGTTCTGGTCGATGTTGCCGCGGAAGAGGTTGTAGCGCATCCGCAGCATCGCGGAGGCGTCGTTGTCCTCGCCGCGGACGCCGTCTACGTTGCGGTTGGCGGTGCCGCCCGCGACGAGATCGAAGCGCGGCCAGTAGCCCGACTGCGCGCCACGGTGCACGGCGTTGGCTTCGTCGAGATCCGCGCCGGCGGCTTCAAGCGTCGGGGAGGAGTGCAGGGCGACCTGCACCGCCTGGTCGACGCTCTCGGGCATCGCCTCGAGCGGCAGCGGGAAGCGCGACAGGTCCTCGGGCATTTCGTTGAGGATCTGGATGTAGACGGTGTGGGAGTCCTTCAGGTCCTTGCGCGCCTGCACCAGGGCGTCTTCCGCCGCGGAGTAGCGCGAAGTCGCCTGCTGGAAATCGCCGGCGCCGCTCTGACCGCCGCGCACCCGGGTGCGGACGCGATCTGCGAGGGTCCGGTGGGCCGCGAGGTTATCTTCGGCGAGCTTCACCAGCTCCACGTTCCGGAGAACGTTGAGGTAGGCTTCGATGGCGTTCGCGGCGATCGCTTCAGTGCGTTCGAGAACGCGGCTCGCGGCGGCATCGACGCGGGAGGCGGAACGCTCGACCGCGGATTCGCGGCCGAAGCCGTCGAACAGCATCAGCGAGAGCGTGGCCGAGCTTTCGTAGCGCGGCATCGTCTTGCCCTCGGGGGCGGACTGGTTGAAGCTCCACTCCGGCCCGGCGCCAGCGGCGATGTCGAGGCTCGGAAGGTAGAGACCGCGCTGCTGTTTGAGTTCGTAATCCTGAGCGCGCCGGTTGGCTTTCGCTTCGTCGATCGACGGGAAGGTGGCGACAGCCCGTTTCACCGCCTCGATCATGGTTTCGGCGTGCGCCGGAGCGGGCATCCCGGAAAGGGCGGTGATGCCGAGAAGCAAAACGGCAAACTTCGCCGGAGATTTACGAAAAATCATGAAACATCCCCCTTGGGTGGCGTCACGCTCTAGAGGCGCTTGAATACACGGTGCGTTTCCGAAGACTGCGGAAAGAGGAGTCCCGTTCGGATCCGCCGATGCCGAGTGGGTACTGTTATCGCACTCGTTGCGGTTGATGCCAACCGCTTTGCATTGGATTTTTTACGGTTGTGGCAATTTTGCCGAGCCGTTCCGGCGCATTCCGTAAATCCGCGACATGGTGTCGGCGAGATTGATGCCGGTGAACCCGCGTGGCGTACGGACCTGGGCGAGAAGCGCGCGCCGTACCGCGTCGACCGCGACCGGCGGCGCGGTCCCTCCGGGGACGTGGAGTGCGAAGGTCGAGGCGGGCACCACGGCGCTGTAAACCTCAGTGGTGCCGTCCGTCAAACCGCGATGAACCTGCGCGCTGTGAATCCCCGCGACGGAAAGCCCGCCAGTCGAGGAGACGATGAGGAGGGGCGAGCCGGAGCCGCCCTCGGGAACCACGCAATCGTGGAAGATCAGCCCCTCGGCCGGGGTCGCGACGACGCGGCAGGGCGGAGACAGCTCCGGCGCATAGGGGCGGTCGCGGCGGTACCCCGCCTGCAGCACCAGATCCCCGGTTTCGGGCAACGCGCCGCGCACCAGGGGAAACCAGCCCGCGCGTTCGCCGATCGGCGCGTCGAGTTCGAGGATCGCCCAATCGGTCGGAAGCAGGGAAAGGGTCGGATGGCGGTCGAGGAATTTCATTCCCGGATCGTGAATGATCCGCTTGGCTTTAGCCGAGGCGACGTATTTTCCGGTCATGTAGCCGGCGACGAAGCTGAGGTCCTGGGGTTCGCGCCAGCGGCGGGTTTCGAAGTTGTAGGCGCAATGAGCGGCGGTGAGGGCGAGCGCGCGGCCGACGAGCACGCCCGAGCAGTACGCCTTGCCCGCCGCGTTGATCCGCCCGAGGGCCGACCACGGACGTTCGAGCCCGGCGAGCGGCCCGCGTTCGAGCGCCTGCGCCGAGGCGGGCGCCAGCAGGGCGAGCAGCACGAGGGCGAAAGCGCGGGTTCTCAGTGAAATCTCCACCAGCCGTCCTCGTTGACCGCGTAAATCGGGCGGTAGTGCTTGATCCGCTTCGGCTCGACGAGCACGGCGAGC
>QKGW01000107.1 GCA_003250275.1 Alphaproteobacteria bacterium | reverse complement strand
CGTCGAGGACGACGTCGTCCTGGTCGAGGACTACGCCTACCCCCACTACGGCGTGCCCTCCGCCGAAACCAAGGAGGCGATCCGCCTCACCGCCCGCCTCGAAGGGATGATCACCGACCCGGTCTACGAGGGCAAATCGATGCAGGGCCTGATGGACCTGGTGAAAAAAGGCTACTTCCCGAAAGGCTCGAAGGTCCTCTACGCCCACCTCGGCGGCGCCCCCGCCCTCAACGGCTACGCCTACGCCTTCCGCAACGGCTGAAGCTCCGAGACCGACGACAAGACCAGGGCGCTGCCCTGGACCCGCTGGGGCCTTGGGCCCCAGACCCCATCACTTCCAAAGGAAAAGGGCTCTCATTCGAGAGCCCTTTTCCTTTGGAAACGTCCGGGAGGTTCGGAGGGTCCATGACCCTCCGGCGGGGTCCCAGGGGCGGAGCCCCTGGCCTTGTTGTCAGCCTCAGAACTTGAACCGCTGCGCGAGGGCCTCGTCGCTTTCGAGGTGGTCGAGCGGGCCGACGGCGGCGGTAGTGATCGGCGAGGAGAGCACGCGTTCGGTGACGCGGCGGACGGCGTCGATATCGACGGCGTCGATACGCGCGATGGTTTCCTCGGCGGAGAGCGGCTCGCCGAAGATCATCAGCTGGCGGGCGCGGTGTTCGCAACGCGAGGAGGTGCTTTCCATGCCCATGATGGTGGAGGCGCGGAGCTGCGCGCGGGCGCGGGCGACCTCGGGTTCGGTGAGGGTGGAGGCGAGTTTGCCGCACTCTTCGGCGATCACCGCGACCATCTCGGGGATGTCCTTGGGGCTGGTGCCCGCGTAGATCGAGAACATCCCGGTATCGACGTAGGAGGAATTGTAGGCGTAGATCGAGTACGCGAGGCCGCGCTGTTCGCGCACCTCCTGGAACAGGCGCGACGACATGCCGCCGCCGAACAGCGCCGACATCACCGCGAGCGCATAGTAGTCGTCGTCCTTGTAGGCGACGCCCTCGAAGCCGAACACGAGGTGGGTCTGTTCGAGGTCGCGGTCCTCGCGGAAGTGGCCGCCGAGGTATTTCGCCTGCGCGTCGGAGGCCGAGGATTCCTGCGGCGAGATGCCGCCGAAGGTCGCGTCGACGAGGTCGAGGAAGCGGTTGTGGTCGAGTCCGCCCGCGGCGGAGACGACGATCTGCGGCGCGGTGTAGCCCGCGTGCATGAAGTCGAAGATCGACTCGCGGGTGAGGCCGCGCACGATCTCGGCGGTGCCGAGCACCGGCCGTCCGATCGCCTGATCGGGGTAGGCCGCCTGCTGAAACCAGTCGAAGATGATGTCGTCGGGGGTATCGAGCGCCTGGTTGATCTCCTGCACGATCACCTGGCGTTCGCGGTCGAGTTCCTCGGGTTCGAGGGTCGAGTGCTGGAGAATGTCGCCGACGATATCCACCGCGAGCGGCAGATCGTCCTTGAGCACCTTGGCGTAGTACGCGGTGGTCTCGCGCGAGGTGTAGGCGTTGATGTGGCCGCCGACCGCCTCGATCTCCTCGGCGATCGCGCGCGCGGTGCGGCGCTTGGTGCCCTTGAACGCCATGTGTTCGAGGAGGTGCGACACGCCGTTGAGGTGCGGCGGCTCGAAGCGCGCGCCGACACCCACCCACGCCCCCATCGACACCGTGCCCATGCCCGGCATCTCGTCGGAGATGACGCGCAGACCGTTGTCGAGGGTAGTGATCTTGACCGCCATTCAGCGTCCTCCGGCGGCGCGGCTGCGCGCCAGCACGTAATCTTCCACGGTTTTGAGGTCGTTCGGCAGGATGGTCAGGCGCTCGGGCCGGTCCATCAGGTCGGCGAGGCGCGGCGGCAGCTTCGGCGCGACGCCGCAGGCTTCCTCGACCGCTTGGCCGAACTTCGCCGGATGCGCGGTGGCGAGCGCGACGACCGGCACGCCCGGCGTCTTGGCCCGCGCCCGCGCGGCGGCGACGCCGATGGCGGAGTGCGGATCGAGGATTTCGCCGGTGGCCTTGTACTCGGCCTTGATCGCCGCCTTGGTCTTGGCGTCGTCGAGCGAAAGCGCCGAGAACACCGCACGCGAGCGGGCGAGCACCTCGGGCGAGACCTCGAAGCGCCCCGACTGGCGGAAGCGGTTCATCGCGCCGCGCACCGCGGTGCCGTCGCGGCCGAGCATGTCGAACAGCAGGCGCTCGAAGTTCGAGGAGATCTGGATGTCCATCGACGGGCTGATCGTCGGGAACACCTCGCTCATCGCCATTTCGCCCGAGGCGAAGAAGCGGGTGAGGATGTCGTTGCGGTTCGAGCCGACGATCAGCTGCTCGATCGGCAGGCCCATGGTCTTGGCGACGTAGCCCGCGAAGATGTTGCCGAAGTTGCCGGTCGGCACCGAGAAGCCGACGGCGCGGTCGGGCGCGCCGAGGCGCAGCGCCGCCCACACGTAGTAGACCACCTGCGCGAGCACGCGCGCCCAGTTGATCGAGTTCACCGCGGAGAGCGACACGCGGTCGCGGAAGTTGCCGTCGGCGAACATCGACTTCACCAGATCCTGGCAGTCGTCGAAGGTGCCCTTGATCGCGATGTTGAAGACGTTCTGCGCCGAGACCGTGGTCATCTGGCGGCGCTGCACCTCGGAGACGCGCCCCGCCGGATGAAGAATGAAGACGTCGATCGCCTCGCGGTCGCGGCACGCCTCGATCGCCGCCGAGCCGGTATCGCCCGAGGTCGCGCCGACGATGGTGATGCGCTTCTGGCGCTTGGCGAGGAGATTGTCGAACAGGCGGCCGAGCACCTGCATCGCCATGTCCTTGAAGGCGAGGGTCGGGCCGTGGAACAGCTCCATCACCCAGAGGTCGGTGTCGAACTGCTTCAACGGCGCGACCGCGGCGTGGTCGAAGCCCGCATAGGCCGCGTGGGTGATTTCGGAAAGCTCGGCGTCGGTGAGCGCGCCACCGACGAAGGGCTTCATCACCGCCGCCGCGAGATCGGCGTAGGAGAGGGTGCGCCAGGCGTCCCAGGTGGCCACGTCGACCACCGGCACCGCCTGCGGCACGTAGAGCCCGCCGTCCGACGCGAGACCGGCCAGGAGCACTTCGTCGAAGGAAAGAACCGGGGCCTCGCCCCGCGTACTGATATAGCGCACGTTCCGTCGTCCCGATCAGATTCCGGCATCCGCGCCCCCTTGGGCGCAGCCCACCCATATAACCGCCAAACCGAATAACCACAAGCCGCGCATCGCTTCTGCGAACCGCGTCACGGCCTGCGCAGCGGCTCGATCTGCTCTTCCAGCGTGGTCTTCTTGTCCTCGAGGAAACGTTCGAGGGCGCGCACCTGTTTTTCGAGGGAGCGGATGTTCTCGAACTTGCGGGCGCGGCGTTTCGCCCGCGCCTTGCGCCACGACAGGCGGATCGGAATTTCCATCGCCGTGATCAGAAGCCCCGCCCCCGCCGCGATCGAACCGAGCGCGACCAGAGTGCGGTCGATCCGCCCCCACGCCACCGCCGCACCGAGGAAGCCGAGGGTAACGAGGCACGCGCCGATCGTCATCGCGATGCGGTTGCCGATGCCGCGGCGGCTCTTGAATTCCTTTTCCGCGTCGCGGATCGCGTTGGCGATTTCGACCTCGGCGATGTCCTGCCACTGGCGGAAGGAAAGCCCCGGACGGCCCGACTTGGTGCGCAGGCTGGTTTCGTTGCGTCCCTCGCGGATCGCCCGTTCGAGAATCCGGACGACGATCTTCGCCCGGTCCTCGGGGGTCGGCTCGCCGCTCATCCGAGATACCTTGCCGCGAGGTGCGCCTTGAACGCGGTGGCGTCGAGCGGCTTGCCGGTGGCGCGGCGGAGGATTTCCGGCGCGGACAGGAGCGACGCCTTCTCGTGCACGTTGGCGCGCATCCAGCCGAGCAGCGGGCGGAAGTCGCCGCGCCCGAGCGCGTCCTCGATCTCCGGCACCGCCGCGCGCGCGGCGGCGAAGAGCTGCGCGGCGGTCATCGCGCCCAAGGTATAGGTGGGGAAGTAGCCCCACGCGCCGTCGTACCAGTGGATGTCCTGCAGGCAACCCCAGCGGTCGTCGGGCGGCACCACGCC
>QKGW01000095.1 GCA_003250275.1 Alphaproteobacteria bacterium | reverse complement strand
GCCGATCGCGCCGCAGTAGGGGCCGCGCCGCGCGTCCTCGAGTTCGGCGATGATCTCCATCGCGCGCACCTTGGGCGCGCCGGTGATCGACCCGCCGGGGAAGGCGCGGCGCAGGATTTCGAGCGTCGGCACGTCGGCGCGCGGCTCCGCCGTCACCACCGAGACGAGATGGTGCACCGCGGCGAAGCTTTCCACCGCCCAGAGCTCCGGCACTTTGACGCTGCCGAGGGTGGCGCTGCGCGAAAGGTCGTTGCGCAGGAGATCGACGATCATCAGGTTCTCGGCGCGGTCCTTGACGCTCGCGGCGAGTTCGGCGGCGAGGCAGGCATCCTCCTCGGGGGTTCTGCCGCGCGGACGGGTGCCCTTGATCGGGCGGGTCTCGATGCGGCGCGTATCGCCTTCCACCGAGACCTTGAGGAAGCGCTCGGGCGAGGCGGAAACCACCGCGCGCGCCGCGTCGACGCAGAGATACGCTGCGAACGGCGCGGGATTGACGCGGCAGAGCTTGCGGAACAGGCCGAACGCGGTCATTCCCGCCGGGCGCGGCGCGGCGAAGCGCTGGGCGATGTTGGCTTGGAAGATGTCGCCCGCGCGGATGTAGTCGAGGGTGCGGCGGATGCGCGCTTCGTAGACCGCGCGCGGCCACTCCGGCATCCATGCGGTCGGCCCCCAGGTTTCCTCGGGCGGCAGCGCGGGCGCGGCGGAGAGCGTGGCGGCGAGTGCGGCGGCGTCGGGGCCGACCGCCGCGGCGGTGCGGGCGTTGAGATCGAACGCCGCGACGGTGTCGAAGAGGCCGACGTGGAGATCGGGCAGGGAGGGGCCTGGGGCCTTCAGCGGCGGCAGGCGTTCGATCGTGCCGCCGAGTTCGTAGCCGAAGTAGCCGATCGCGCCGCCCGCGAACGGACCGAAGCCGGGCGCGCGCCGCGCCGGACGCGCCGCGAGGGCTTCGGCGAGCTCGGCGAATCCGCCGCTGACGATGCGGGTCGGAGCGGGGGCGAGGATGGCGAAATCGCCGCCCGCGAGGAGCGCCGCGCCGGGCGTCCGCGCATACGGCGCGAAGGCGGCGAGCGGGTCGCGCCAGGGAATCGGGCAGACCGGCGGCGCGCCCATCGGCGGGCTCAGTTGAGCGGCAGAACGCGGTCGGGCGGCCGGTGGCCGTCGACGAAGGTCTTGATGTTGATCAGCACCTTCTGCCCCATCTCGTGGCGCGCCTCGAAGGTCGCGGCGCCGAGGTGCGGCATCAGCACGACGTTGTCGAGGGCGACGAAGCGCGGGTCGACCGCCGGTTCGTTCTCGAACACGTCGAGCGCCGCACCGGCGATGCGGCGGCTGGCGAGGAATTCGAGCAGCGCGTCCTCGTCGACGACGTAGCCGCGCGCGGTGTTGACGAGGTACGAGGTCGGCCGCATCAGTTCGAGGCGGCGGCGGTTGAGCAGGTGGCGGGTCTGCGGCGTGCCGGGGCAGTGGATCGAGATCACGTCCATGCGCGGCAGCATCTGGTCGAGGTCGTCCCAGTAGGTCGCCTCGAGCGCGTCCTCGACCGAGGGGTGGAGGCGGCGGCGGTTGTGGTAGTGGATCGACATGCCGAAGCCGCGCGCGCGCTCGGCCACCGCCTGGCCGATGCGGCCCATGCCGATGATGCCGAGGCGCTTGCCGGAAACGCGGCTGCCGAGCATCGTCGTCGGGCCCCAGCCCTCCCACTTGCCGGCGCGCACCAGGCGGTCGCCCTCGATCAGGCGGCGCGGCACCGCGAGCAGCAGCGCCATGGTCATTTCGGCGGTGTCCTCGGTGAGCACGTCGGGGGTGTTGGTGACGGTGATGCCGTGGCGCTGCGCGAAGGCGACGTCGACGTGGTCGGTGCCCGAGCCGAAGTTGGCGATCAGCTTGAAGTTCGGCCCGGCGGCTTCGAGGACCGAAGCGTCGAGCACGTCGGTGACGGTGGGGACGAGGACGTCGGCCTTTTCGACCGCGGCGCGGAGTTCGTCGGCGCTCATGCGGTGATCGTCGGCATTGAGCCGGACGTCGAAAAGTTCCTTCATCCGGGTCTCGGTGGCTTCCGGCAGACGACGGGTGACGATGACGATCGGCTTTTTCATGCTTTTCCCTCCCGCGACGCCGCCCGTGGCCGCGTCCGGGCAGACTTACCAAGGCGCGTCGCGGTTGTCCAGGGTTGAGCCCTTCCGCCCATTGACGCTATGTTGGCGCTCATGCGCGTTCCGGAGACCCCGCACCCGATGATCCGCCCGAAAATCCTCGTCCGCGCCCTTGCCGTCGCCTTCGCGACGCTCGCCGCCGCGCCCGCGTTCGCCGCCGATCCGGGCGAGAGCGGCCAGCGCCTGCCGCGCTTCGTGTCGCTGCGCGCGACCCAGGTCAACCTGCGCTCCGGCCCCGGCGTGCGCTATCCGATCGAATGGGTGTACCTGCAGCGCGACTTGCCGGTGGAGGTGATCCAGGAGTTCGACCACTGGCGCAAGATCCGCGACTGGGAGGGTACCGAGGGCTGGGTGCACCGCAGTATGCTCACCGGCGCGCGGGCGATCCGCGTGATCGGGCCGATGACGCCCTTGCGCGCCCAGCCGCAGGCGGAAAGCCCGGTGGTGGCGCAGCTCGAGGGCGGCGTGGTCGGGCGGCTGATTTCCTGCCCCGAGAACTCGGCGTTCTGCCGCATCGAGGCGGGCGGCTACTCGGGCTGGCTGCCGCGCGCCGCGTTCTGGGGCGCGTACCGCGGCGAATCCGTGAAATAGGCATGACGAAACCGCCCGCAGCCAGGCGCGGGCGGTTCGGTCGGGATCCCGGTTCAGTCGCCGACGCGGACGACGATGTCGATCCGGCGGATCGACTTGCCTTCGGGGATCGCGGGCGTGCCCACCACCTGGAGATGCTGCGCCGGAATATCGGTGAGCATTCCGGTATCTTCATCGTAGCAGTGGTGGTGCGAGGTGACGTTGGTGTCGAAATACGAGCACCCGGCGTCCACGGTGATTTCCTTCAACAGCCCCGCCTCGGTGAACTGGTGGAGCGTGTTGTAGACCGTGGCGAGCGAAACCCGCGCACCCTCGGCCGCGGCTTCCTTGTGCAGCGCCTCGGCGGTGACGTGGCGGTCGGGCTTTTCGAACAGCAGCTTGGCGAGCGCGAGGCGCTGGCGCGTCGGGCGCAGATTGACTGAGCGCAACTGTTCGAGAACGTGTGAAAACGGTCGCGTGCGGTTGAGCATTGCTTTTCTTTCCGGCCTTGGCCGGCCCCCCGGTGTTGCGGACTGTTGTCTCGCTCTCTGTATTTATTCAAATCCATACGCAAAACGCAACGAAAGAAGCCGACGAAACCACAAGTTTCGTCGGCTTTTCGACAAATTTTTAGGAATCGTCGCGGGAATCAGCCGCCTTTGACGATCCGTTCGATCAATTCCTTCACCGTCGGCACGAAGCCGTTCTTGTAGAACGGGTCGGTTTTGAAGCGGTGAACGTTGTGACCGGCGAACATCAACTCGTGCTCGACATTGCCCTCGTGGGCGATGCTCTGCAGCGTCTTCTGGATGCAGAAGGAGCGCGGATCGGCGCGGCGGCCGGTGGTGCCCTCCTGGTTCTGCGCCCAGTTGGAGAAGTTGCAGGCCGAGAGGCAGCCCATGCAGTCGACCTGATCCTTGAGGATATGCCGGGCCGATTCGGGGGTGACGAACACCACGGTCTCGTCCGGGGTCTTGATCGCCTCGGAGAAGCCCGCGGCGACCCAGGCCTCGACCTTCGGCTTGTCCTCGGGCTTGACGAACACGGTGCGGCCGCGGCGGCCGAACGCAACCTCGGCGGACATCTCTTCGCTCGCCTCGGCCGCGAACGCCACCTGGCGCTCGGAACGCTGCACGAGGTCGTCGAGGAACTCGTTGCGCACCGCCGACGAGTAGAAGCCGGTGGGGCTGAAGCGGTGCAGCAGCACGTCGCCCGGATCGAGGGTGAGGAGACGCTGCTTCCACGCCTCGGGAATCGGGCTCTCGCGGGTCAGCAACGGACGGGTGCCGAACTGGAACGCGACCGGCCCGATCTCGGGGTTGTCGATCCAGTCCTGCCAGTCCGCGAGCGACCACACGCCGCCGGCCATCACCACCGGCGTGTTTTCGAGGCCCATCGCGTTCATCTCGCGGCGCAGCTCGGCGACGCGCGGATACGGCGGCTCGGGATTGGTCGGGTTCTCGCTGTTGGACAGGCCGTTGTGCCCGCCCGCGAGCCACGGGTCCTCGTAGACCACGCCGCCGAGCCATTCCTTGCTCTTGTGGTAGGCGCGCTTCCACAGCGCGCGGAAGGCGCGCGCGGACGACACGATCGGATAGTAGTAGACGCCGTACTTCGCCGCGATCTCGGCGAGACGGTAAGGCATACCCGCGCCGCAGGTGACGCCGTGAACCAAGCCCTTGGCCTGTTCCAGCACGCCTTCGAGGATGCGCTCGCAGCCGCCCATCTCCCACAGCACGTTCATGTGCACGCGGCCTTCGCCGCCGGAGACGTCGTGCGCGATGCGCGCCTGGGCGATGCCGCCCTGGATCGCGAACGCGATCAGTTCCTCATGGCGCTCGCCACGGGTCTTGCCGGTGTAGACGATCGGAACCAGCTTGCCGGCTTCGTCGTAGAAATCCGCGTTGACGCCCGAAAAGGTGCCGACGCCGCCAGCGGCGGCCCACGCACCCGCACTCAGGCCGGAGGACGCGGCGATGCCCTTGCCGCCTTCGACCAAAGGCAGCACGTCCTTACCCGACATCCAAAGCTTCTGGAGGGTTTTCACGCCATCCATCTCCACCCAATGCGGCGGCCAGGCAGCCGCCGTGTTGTCCCATCCGCGCGAACCACGCGCGCGATCCCCCTCTTGATCGAGCACCCGGGACCCCCACGGGTGCGATCGGAACACCCGCGGAGCGGGCCTCCTTCCGGAATGCCGCCCCCTCTCCCCGAGGGGGCGGCGCCGGTCGTCGGTAGTCGCCGGATCAGGCCTCGGCCTTCGGCGCGGCGGCGATCTCTTCGCCGGTCTCCTGGTTCACCGCCTTCATCGACAGCTTCACCTTGCCACGGTCGTCGAAGCCGAGGAGCTTCACCTTCACCATGTCGCCGACCTTGACCACGTCTTCCGGATGCGCGACGCGCTTCTGCGCCATTTCGGAGACGTGCACGAGGCCGTCGCGGTTGCCCATGAAGTTGACGAACGCGCCGAACTCCAGGACCTTCACCACCTTGCCGGTGTAGATCACGCCGACCTCGGGTTCGGCGGCGATGCCCTTGATCCAGCGGATCGCTTCTTCCTGCTTCTCGGCATCGACCGCGGCGACGCGGATGGTGCCGTCGTCCTCGATGTCGATCTTGCAGCCGGTGGTCTCGCAGATCTCGCGGATCACCTTGCCGCCGGTGCCGATGACTTCACGGATCTTCTCCTTCGGAATGGTGAAGGTGGTGATCCGCGGCGCGTTGCCCGAAACTTCCGAGCGGGCGCCGGTCAGGCCCTTGGCCATCTCGCCGAGGATGTGCATCCGGCCGTCGCGCGCCTGGTTGAGCGCGATGCCCATGATTTCCTTGGTGATCGAGGTGATCTTGATGTCCATCTGCAGCGAGGTGACGCCGACTTCGGTACCGGCCACCTTGAAGTCCATGTCGCCGAGGTGATCCTCGTCGCCCATGATGTCGGAGAGCACCGCGAAGCGGTCGCCTTCCTTGATCAGGCCCATCGCGATGCCGGCCACCGGGCGCGGCAGCGGCACGCCCGCGTCCATCAGCGAGAGCGAGGAGCCGCACACCGTCGCCATCGACGACGAACCGTTCGATTCGGTGATCTCGGAGACGATGCGGATGGTGTAGGGGAAGTTCTCAGCGCTCGGCAGGAGCGGCTTCACCGCACGCCAGGCAAGCTTGCCGTGGCCGATCTCGCGGCGGCCCGGCGAACCCATGCGGCCCGCTTCGCCGACCGAGTAGGGCGGGAAGTTGTAGTGCAGCATGAACGGCGAACGGTACTCGCCTTCGAGCGCGTCGATGATCTGCTCGTCCTGGCCGGTGCCGAGGGTGGTGACCACCAGCGCCTGGGTCTCGCCGCGGGTGAACAGAGCGGAACCGTGGGCGCGCGGCAGGATGCCGACCTCGACCTCGATCGGGCGGATCTGCGCGTTGTTGCGGCCGTCGATGCGGACGCCGGTGTCGAGGATCGCGCCACGCACCACGTCGGCTTCCATCTGCTCGAAGATGTCCTTCGCGCCGGGGGCGTCGACGGTGGTGTCGTCGAGGAGTTCGAGGGCCTCGGCGCGCACCGCCTTGACCGCGTCCTGACGCTCGAGCTTCGCCTTGATGCCGTAGGCGGCGGCGAACTTCGCCGGGATGCCGGCGGACTGGAACTTGGCGATGGTGACGGCGACCTCGGGGGCCGGCGGCAGAACTTCGCGCGGCTCCTTGGCGCAGGCCTCGGCCATGTCGATGATCATGTCGAGCACCGCCTGGAAGGCGTCGTGGCCGAAGGTGACGGCGCCGAGCATGACCTCTTCCGAGAGCTCCTGCGCCTGGCTTTCCACCATCAGCACGCCCTCGCGGGTGCCGGCGACGACGAGGTCGAGCTGGGATTCGGCGACTTCGGCGATGGTCGGGTTGAGGACGAACTCACCGTTCTTGAAGCCGACGCGCGCGGAGGCGATCGGGCCGAGGAACGGCAGGCCGGAAATCGTCAGCGCGGCGGACGCGCCGATCATCGCGACGATGTCCGGGGCGTTCTCGAGGTCGTGCGACAGCACCGTGCAGACCACCTGGGTCTCGTTGCGGTAGCCGTCGGCGAACAGCGGGCGGATCGGGCGGTCGATCAGGCGCGAGATCAGGGTCTCGGCTTCCGACGGACGGCCTTCGCGCTTGAAGAAGCCACCCGGAATCTTACCGGCGGCGAACGCCTTTTCCTGGTAGTTCACGGTGAGCGGGAAGAAATCCTGGCCCGGCTTCGCCGACTTCGCGCCGACGACGGTGCAGAGCACGGTGGTCTCGCCGTAGGTGGCGAGCACGGCGCCGTCGGCCTGGCGGGCGATCTTGCCGGCTTCGAGAACCAGCTTGCGGCCGCCCCACATCAACTCCTTACGAGTCACATTGAAAAGAGACATGCATTCATCCTTTGGGTTCGTGTCCCGCGCCCGCGGCGCCATCGGGGCGCGTCGGCGGGCGACATTGCGGGACTGCGTCGATGGTCGGCGACCCGAGGGTTCAGGTTCTGTACGCATAATCCCCGCGCACGGCGGAAATTATGACTACAGAACCTCGCCCCGGAACCCGACCGGGAAAAGGCGAACCGGCGGGACGCGCGGTGCGTCTCGCCGGTTCGCGTCGGCTTTAGCGGCGAAGGCCGAGCCGCTGGATCAGGCCCTCATAGCGCTTGACGTCCTTGGCCTTCACGTAGTCGAGAAGGCGACGGCGCTGACCGACCATGATCAGAAGGCCACGACGGGAGTGGAAGTCCTTCTTGTGTTCCTTGAGGTGCTCGGTGAGGTTCTTGATCCGCTCCGAGAGCACCGCCACCTGGACTTCCGGCGAGCCGGTGTCGCCTTCGGTGGTGGCGAATTCCTTAATCAGTTCCTGCTTGCGTTCCTGCGTGATCGACACCGGAATCTCCGTTTTCTTGTGAATGAATGACGCGCACGGGCTTCAGCCATCCGGCTTCGACCCGAGCGATCGCAACCACCCTTTCGCCCTGCATCGCCCGCAACGCGGGCGCGCTCGCGGCCTCGGGGCAGGGGCACCGCTTCAGTATCGGCAGCAGTGCCAGAGCCTGCCCGTGGGCGAGGTGGCGGGCCTCGTCTTCCGTCAGGGCCAGCGCCGGGATGTCGTCCAGCGCGGTCGCAACGGAACGCAAAAGGCCCAAGGACGGCGCACTATGCCCGAGGGACAACAGTTTATCCAGAGAAATCGCGTCGTTCTCGGAGAAGGGGCCGCAGCGCGTGCGCCTGAGCGCCGAAACGTGGCCGACCGTGCCGAGAGCGAGCGCAAGATCGCGCGCCAGGGATCGAATATAGGTACCTTTGCCGCATTCGGCGACGAATTCGGCGGTATCCGCGTCGGGCATCCCGGCGAGCACGAGGCTGTAGACCTCGACGTCCCGCGGTTGAAGATCGGGCTCCTGGCCGTCGCGTGCAAGGTCATAGGCGCGCTCGCCCGCCACCTTGATCGCCGAGTAGCGCGGCGGCACCTGGCTCAGGGTGCCGTGGAAGGCGGGCAGCACCGCTTCAATCGCGGCGCGGTCGGGGCGCACGCCGGAGGTCGCGCACACCGCGCCCTCGCCGTCGTCGGTTTCGGTCGCCTCGCCCCAGCGCACGCTGAAGCGGTACGCCTTGCGCCCGTCCATCACGAAACTCACGGTCTTGGTCGCCTCGCCGAAGGCGATCGGCAGAATTCCCGAGGCGAGCGGGTCGAGGGTGCCGCCGTGGCCCGCCTTCTGCGCATCGAAGGCGCGGCGGCAGCGGCTGAGCGCCGCCGTCGAGGTGATCCCCACCGGCTTGTCGAGGACCAGCCAGCCGTCGATCAGCTGGCCCTTCTTCCTACGCGCCATGCTCGTCCTCGTCGGCGTCCTCGTCGTCGCGATCGCCGAGATCGCGGGCGACCTCGGGGCGGCGCAGCACCGAATCGATATGCGAGGCCTCGTCGAAGCTCGGATCGGCGATGAACTTGAGCGTCGGGCTGTAGCGCAGGCGCAGGCTGTGCGCGATCATCTTGTTGAACGCCCAGGCGTTGCGCCCCAGAGCCTCGAGCACCTCGTCGAGACGCACGCCGCCGAGCGACATCACGAACGCGGTCGCGTGGCGCAGATCGGGGCTGACGCGCACCTCGGAAATCGTCACCGGCACGGTGTCGAGCACCCGATCGTGCAGATCGCCGCGTTCGAGCGCGCGCGCCACCACGTGACGAATCTCCTCGCCGACGCGCAACTGCCGCTGCGATGGACCGTGTGCGGATCCTTGGGTGGTCATGGGGTTGAGCCTCCGGATTGAAGCGAGGAGAGCCAGGGCTCCGCCCTGGACCCGCAAGGGGATTTGGTCCCCTTGACCCCCTGGTTTTTGCGCGAAGCGCCCTCGGCCCTTCGCGTTCCAACTTACAGGATAGCCGCTTCGCGGCGAAAAACCAGGAAGGGGTTCCAGGGGCCATCGGCCCTTGGCGGGGATGTCAGGGGCGCTGCCCCCGACATCTGTCCCACGCGATTACAGGGAAACGGCGATTTCCTCGATCTCGTAGCACTCGATCACATCGCCGACCTGGAGGTCGTTGTAGTTCTCGAACGACATGCCGCACTCGTAGCCTTCGCGGACTTCCTTGGCGTCGTCCTTGAAGCGCTTGAGCTGGCCGAGCGCGCCCTCGTGGATCACCACGTTGTCGCGCAGCAGGCGAACCTTGGCGCCGCGGCGCACCACGCCCTCGGTGACCATGCAACCGGCGACGCGACCGACCTTGGTGATGTTGAACACCTGGCGGATCTCGGCGTAGCCGATGAAGTTCTCCTTGAGCTCCGGCGCGAGCATCCCCGAGAGCGCCCGCTTCATGTCCTCGGCCACGTCGTAGATGATCGAGTAGTAGCGGATCTCGGCGTTCTCGCGGCGGGCGAGATCGCGCGCCTGAGCATTGGCGCGGACGTTGAAGCCGATGGTGAGCGCGTGCGAGGCCTTCGCCAGAGTGACGTCGGACTCGTTGATCGCGCCGACCGCGGCGTGCAGCACGCGAACGCGGACGTCGTCGTTGCCGATCTTTTCGAGGGTGCCGACCAGGGCTTCGACCGAGCCCTGCACGTCGGCCTTGATCACCACCGGGAACTCCTTGACCTCGCCGGCCTGGATCCGCGCGAACATTTCCTCCATCGAGGAGCGCGCGGTCTTGACCTGGCTCGCCTCGCGCTCCTTGCGCTGGCGGTAGTCGGCGACCTCACGGGCCTTCTGCTCGTTGCCGGTGACGATGAAGTCGTCGCCCGCGCCCGGCGTGCCCTGGAAGCCGACCACCTCGACCGGAACGCCCGGCGTCGCGAGGTCGATCTTCTGGCCGCGATGATCGGTCATCGCACGCACGCGGCCCCATTCCTTGCCCGCGACGAAGATGTCGCCGACGTGCAGGGTGCCGCGCTGGACCAGCACGGTGGCGACCGAGCCGCGGCCGGTTTCCATGCGCGCCTCGACCACCACGCCCTGCGCGTCGCGCTCCGGGTTGGATTTGAGGTCGAGGATTTCGGCCTGCATCAGGATCGCTTCCTCGAGCTGGTCGAGGTTGATGCGCTTCTTCGCCGACACTTCGACGCACTGCACGTCGCCGCCCAGGCTCTCGACCACGACTTCGTGGCTGAGGAGTTCGGTACGCACGCGGTCGGGGTTGGCGCCGGGCTTATCCATCTTGTTGATCGCGACGATGATCGGCACGTGCGCGGCGCGGGCGTGACGGATCGCCTCGATCGTCTGCGGCATGATGCCGTCGTCGGCGGCCACCACCAGGACGACGATGTCGGTCACCTGGGCGCCGCGGGCGCGCATCGCGGTGAAGGCTTCGTGGCCGGGGGTGTCGATGAAGGTGATCTTCTGGCCCGACCCGGTCACCACCTGATAGGCGCCGATGTGCTGGGTGATGCCGCCGGCTTCGCCCGCCGCAACGTCGGTGGAACGCACCGCGTCGAGCAGCGAGGTCTTGCCGTGGTCGACGTGACCCATCACCGTGACCACCGGCGGACGCGGCAGCAGATCGCCTTCCGCATCCTCGATGCCGCGCAGGCCGTCCTCGACGTCGGATTCGGCGACGCGCTTCGCGGTGTGGCCGAATTCCTCGACCACCAGCTGCGCGGTGTCGGCGTCGATCACCTGGTTGATGTTGACCATCATCCCGAGCTTCATCAGCGCCTTGATCACGTTGGCGCCGCGCTCGGCCATGCGGTTGGCGAGATCCTGCACCGAGATCGTCTCGGGGATGATCACCTCGCGCACGATCTTTTCCTGGCTCTTCGCCATCGCCAGCTGCTTCATCCGCTCCTTCTCGCGGGCGCGGCGGACGGCGGAGAGGCTGCGGCCGCGTTCCTCGCGGTCCTCGTCGGAGAGCGCGGCGGTGATGGTGAGCTTGCCGGTGCGGCGGCGCGGTTCGGTCTTCTTCGGCACCGCGACCTTCGGCGCGACGGGCGTACCCGGGCGCGCGACGGCCTTGCGGCGGGCGCGGTCGTCGTCGTCGTCGTCGTCGGACTTCGGCGGCGCATCGGCCTTCGGCTTACGCACTTCGGCGGGCTTGCCCTCGGCGTCGATCGCCTTCGGCGGCGGCGGCACCGCGGCGGCGGTTTCCTCGGCGGCGGCGCGCGCGGCTTCCTCGGCGGCCTTCTTCGCCTCTTCCTCGGCAGCCTTCTGCGCGTCTTCCTCGGCCTTGATCCGCGCGGCCTCTTCCTCGGCGGCCTTCTGCGCGGCCTCCTCGGCGGCGCGCACGGCCTCTTCCTCGGCGCGGCGCTTGGCTTCCTCTTCGGCGCGGCGCGCTTCCTGCAGCACGCGCAGGCGCTGCGCCTTCTCCGAATTGGTGAGGACGCCGTTGTCGAAGCCGTGATCGGAGGCGCCGGCACCGCCGGTGGCGATCGTGCGCTTGCGGCGCACCTCGACCTTCACCTCTTTCGAGCGGCCATGGGAAAAGCTCTGGCGAACACGGCCCTTTTCGACCGTCTTCTTCAACTCCAGAGTCCCCGTGCGCAGGGTCAAGGGGGCCTTCCGATCGTTATCCGTGGTATCGTCCGCCATCACTGTCCTGATATCTGTCGTTCACTGCGCCGGTTCGGCGCCTCGTTCCTCATGGAGCCCGCGATAGGACGCAAGCCGCGCCATGTCCCGGGCGATCCGCTCGCCGAGCGGACCGGCAACCACCCAACCATGCACCGCGCGTTCGCGGGCAAAGGCCGAGCCCAATTCCTCGGCGGTCAACGCCGGTTCGGCATGGCGCACCGGGGTTCCCGCGCGCCGCTCCGCCTGGCCGATCTTGCGCAGGCCGTCGGCACCGCCGTCGGTCGCGGCGATCAGCCAGCCCGGCCCCTCGGCCATCGCCGCGGCGACCTTGTCGAACCCGCATACCGCGCGGCCCGACCGGCGCGCCAACCCGAGCGAGTCGAGGCAGCGGCGCAGCAGCAGGCGTTCGAGCCGGTCGGCGAGATCCTCGGGCACCGCCACCGCACGGCGCGCCGCGCGAAGGAAGGCCTTGCGCTTGACCGCCGTTTCTACCACATCCCGGCGCGCACTCAACCAAAAACCCCGTCCGGGCAGCCGCTCGTCGATGTCGGGCACGACGCTCTCGTCGGGCCCGATGACGAAGCGCACCAGGAGTTCGGTCGGCTGCGTCTCGCCGCGCACCAGGCAGCGACGGCGCGGGCCGTCGTCGCCGTCTTCGGTCTCGGCCGGATCAGGAGTTCGCGTCATCCGGCTCCGCCGCGTCGGTTTCCTCGTCGGCGAACCAGTGGGCGCGCGCCGCCATGATCACGGCGTTAGCCTCGTCCTCGGTCATCTCGTCGGCGCCGACGATGTCGATCAGTTCGTCGCTCGCGAGATCGGCGAGGTCGTCGAGGGTCTTGACCTCGGCTTCGCCGAGCTTCACCAGCATCACCGGCGTCAGCCCTTCGAGTTCCGCGAGCGCGTCGTCGACGCCGAGCTCGACGCGGCGCTCGCCGGCGGCCTTGTCGCGGTCCTCGAGGAACGCCTGGGCGCGGCTCTGCAGCTCGACCGCGATTTCGTCGTCGAAGCCTTCGATGTCGCCGAGGTCCTGCGCCGGCACGTAGGCGACTTCCTCGACCGAGGTGAAGCCTTCGTTGACGAGGAGATGGGCGATCACGTCGTCGACGTCGAGCGCGTCGATGAACATCTGCGAACGCGACTTCACCTCTTCCTGACGGCGCTCCGACTCTTCCTGCTCGGTGAGGATGTCGATGTCCCAGCCGGTGAGCTGCGAGGCGAGGCGGACGTTCTGGCCGCGGCGGCCGATGGCGAGCGACAGCTGGTCGTCCGGCACCACCACCTCGATGCGGTTGGTCTCCTCGTCGAGCACCACCTTGGTGACCTCGGCGGGCGCGAGCGCGTTGACGATGAAGGTCGCCGGGTCCTGGGACCACTGGATGATGTCGATCTTCTCGCCCTGAAGCTCGCCGACCACCGCCTGAACGCGGCTGCCGCGCATACCGACGCACGCGCCGACCGGGTCGATCGAGCTGTCGTTCGAAACCACCGCGATCTTCGCGCGCGAACCCGGGTCGCGGGCCACCGACTTGATCTCGATGATGCCGTCGTAGATTTCCGGCACTTCCTGCGCGAACAGCTTCGCCATGAACTGCGGATGGGTGCGCGAGAGGAAGATTTGCGGGCCGCGCGGCTCCTGGCGCACCGACATGATGTAGGCGCGCACGCGGTCGCCGACGCGGAAGGTCTCGCGCTGGATCAGCTCGTCGCGGCGCAGAAGCGCCTCGGCGCGGCCGAGGTCGACGTAGACGTTGCCGAACTCGACGCGCTTGACCAGACCGTTGACGATCTCGCCGGTGCGGTTCTGGAACTCCATGTACTGGCGCATCCGCTCGGCGTCGCGCACGCGCTGCACGATCACCTGCTTGGCGGTCTGCGCGGCGATGCGGCCGAAGTCGATCGGCGGCAGCGGGTCGATGAAGAATTCGCCGACCTGGAGGTTCGGGTCGCGGGCCTGGGCCTGGGCCAAGGTCATCTGGGTGTTCTCGTCCTCGACCTCTTCGACCACCTCGATGTAGCGGGCGAGGCGGATCTCGCCGGTCTTGCGGTCGATGATCGCGCGGATGTCGTAGTCGTGGCCGTATTTCGACCGACCGGCCTTCTGAATCGCCGACTCCATCGCCTCGATGACTTCGTCGCGGTCGATCCCCTTGTCGCGGGCAACCGCATCCGCAACCTGAAGCAGTTCGGGCCGTGGCAATGCCGCAGTACGTTCCATCCTTAAGACCCCTGACCTTGTTCTTTCTCAGCTGCCTTGATCAGCTCGTCGGTAAGCACCAGCTTCGCGCGGGCGAAGTTGGAAAACGGCACGGCGATCTCGCCGCCCTCCTCAAGCGCCAGGGCGATCTCGCCGGCGTCGTTGAGGCCCAAAACCTTGCCCTTGAACCGCTTGCGGCCGTCCACCGGCATCACGGTCTCGAGCTTCGCCTCGAAACCGGCGAAGCGGGCGAAATCCTCCTTGCGGGTCAGCGGCCGGTCGAGACCGGGGGAACTGACCTCCAAGAGATATTGTCCGGCGATCGGATCGTCCACGTCGAGAAGCGCCGAAACCGCACGGCTGATGTCGGCACAGTCATCGACCGTCATCGCGGCGCGGTCGGCGCGCTCGGCCATGATCTGCAGGGTCTTCTTGACGTTGCCGGTGAACTGCACCCGCACAACCTCGTAGCCCATGTCGGCGAGGGAGGGGGCGATCAGTTCCGCCACGTGGCGCGACACATCCATGCGTTCGTCCAATCCGTTTCCGGCTGCACGGCGCACAAACAAAAAAAGTGGGCCACCGGCCCACCCTCATCGGCGTCCGTGAGCCGCTCCAATAAGAATGTCGAGGCACAATCTAGACGATCGCGCCACGGTGTAAAGAAGATTCTGGTTCAAGAGGAAAACCGGGCCGGGCCTTGAGCCCCTTGGACCGATTTCCCTCGTTTTTGCGCGAAGCGCCACAATGCCTTCGCGCAGCGTGACGGATTTTTCCCGTTTCATGGAAATACCCAAAGACACGGGGTTCCAGGGGCCCAAGGCCCCTGGCGGGTCCGGGCAGCGCCCGGCCCGGTTTTACCTGGGATTGCGGCGAAACCGCAGGATCACCGGCGCGCGGCCCTGGCGGATCGCCTTCTGCTCGTAGCGCGTCGGCACCCAGTCGTCGGGGCGGCCGAGCCAGTCGTCCGGGGTTTCCGCCATCCAGGTGAAGTCGGGCGACTCCATCAGATGGCGCAGCGACCAGCGGATGTAGGTCATGTCGTCGGAGGCGACGCGCAGCTCGCCGCCGTCGCGCAGGAGGCGCGCGAGTTCCGGCAGGTTGTCCGGCCCGATGAAGCGGCGCTTGGCGTGGCGCAGCTTCGGCCACGGATCGGGAAAGAGCACGAACACCCGGTCGAACGACGCCTCGGGGAAACGCCG
>QKGW01000426.1 GCA_003250275.1 Alphaproteobacteria bacterium | reverse complement strand
GCGCCTCGTCCTGCTCGACAGCGGCGGCAACACGATCCAGGAATCCTACGGCAAGCCGCGCAAGGACAGCCTCGACGCGGGCGCGCAGATGGGCTTCCAGGTCCGCATGGACGATCCCTCCGCCGCCGCGATCCGCTACGAGGTTACCTTCGCCGAAGCGCCTGCCGAACGCGCCGCTCCGGCTCCGGCCACCCCGCCGCCCGCGGCCCCGCCCGCACCGCCCGCTCAACCGGCGCAGTAGGGAAGACGCCGAGGGGCTCCGCCCCTCAACCCCGCCGGAGGGTCGCGGACCCTCCGGACCTCCCGGACATTTCCAAAGGAAAAGGGCCCTCGAACGAGGGCCCTTTTCCTTTGGAAGCGCATGGGGTCGAGGGGACCGAGCCCCCTCGCGGGTCCAGGGCGGAGCCCTGGGCGTTTCCCCTACAGCCAGTTGGGGACGGTTTCGAGGGCGGTCATTTCCTCGTAGGACGGGCGGCGGCGGGTGACGCAGCGTTTGTCGCCGTTGACCAGCACTTCGGGGACGAGCGGGCGGCCGTTGTAGGTGGAGGCCATCACCGCGCCGTAGGCGCCGGCGGTGGCGAAGGCGACGAGGTCGCCGGCCTGGAGCGGCGGCAGGGCGACGGCGCGGTCGAAGGTGTCGCCGGTTTCGCAGATCGGGCCGACGACGTCGACCGGTCTGGCGTCGCCCTGGCGCGGCTTGACCGCGAGGATGTCGTGGTGCGCGGCGTACATCGCCGGGCGGATCAGGTCGTTCATCGCGGCGTCGACGACGACGAAGGTCTTGGCCGCGGTTTCCTTCACGTAGATCACCTTGGCGACGAGCATTCCGGCGTTGCCGACGAGCATCCGTCCGGGCTCGAAGGTGAGTTCGCAGCCGAGGTCGCCGACGGTTTCCCTGACCATCTGCGCGTAGGCGGCGGGGGTCGGGGGTTCCTGGTCGGCGGTGTAGGGCACGCCGAGGCCGCCGCCGAGGTCGAGGTGCGCCACCGGCACGCCCGCGTCGCGCAGCGCCACCACCATGTCGTGGAGCTTGGCGAACGCGGCGCGGAAGGGTTCGAGGTCGGTGAGCTGCGAGCCGATGTGGACGGCGAGGCCGCGGAAGTCGATGCCCGCCATTTCGTGCGCGCGGCGGCAGACGGCGAGCGCGTCGGCGGCGGCGACGCCGAACTTGTGCTGCGCGCCGCCGGTCGAGATTTTCTCGTGGGTGTGGGCGTCGACGTCCGGATTGACGCGGATCGCGATCGGCGCGACGCGGCCCATGCGGCGGGCGAGGGCGTCGAGGGTTTCGAGTTCGGGGATCGATTCGACGTTGATCTGGCGGATTCCCGAGACCAGCGCGAAGGCGAGTTCGCGCTCGGTCTTGCCGACGCCCGAGAACACGATCTTGTTGGCCGGAACGCCCGCCTTGAGCGCGACGCGAAGTTCGCCCTCGCTCACCACGTCGGCCCCGGCGCCGCGCGCGGCGAGGGTGCGGATCACCGCGAGGCTGGAGTTCGACTTCACCGCGAAGCAGACGGTCGCGGGCTTCACCGCCGCGGCGAGAACGTCGAAGTGGCGCGCCAGGGTGGCGGTGGAGTAGCAGTAGAACGGCGTGCCCACCTCGTCGGCGAGCGCGGCGAGCGACACGTCTTCGGCGAACAGCGCGCCGTCACGGTAGCTGAAGTGGTGCATCTTCGGGGCCTCAGCGGGTCGGATAGGTGGTGGGGTAGCGGCCGCCCGGAACCGGTTCCGGATCGCCCTTCTTGCCGCACGCGGAGAGCGAGGCGGCGAGGGCGACGGCGAGGACGATCGGCAGCAGGCGGCGCATGGTCGGCATCCTTTAGAGCCCGAAGCGGGTGCGCGCCTCGGCGCACTGGCGGCGGACGTTGTCGGGGGCGGTGCCGCCGTAGCTCACCCGGCTGGCGGCGGAGCTTTCGACGGTGAGCACGGCGTAGACCGCGTCGGTGATGCGCGGCTCGATCGCCTGCATCTCGGCGAGCGGCAGGTCGACGAGGTCGCAGCCCCGGGTCTCGGCGGCCTTGACCACCGCGCCGGTGACGTGGTGCGCCTCGCGGAACGGCATCCCGAGCACCCGCACCAGCCAGTCGGCGAGGTCGGTGGCGGTGGAGAACGCCTGGCCCGCGGCGGCCTTGCAGCGCGCGGCGTCGACGGTGAGTTCGGAGATCATCCCGGTCATCGCGGCGATGCACAGCGCGAAGGTGTCGAACGCCTCGAAGGTCGGCTCCTTGTCGTCCTGCATGTCCTTGGAATAGGCGAGCGGCAGGCCCTTCATCACGATCAGCAGCGCGTTGAGGTCGGAGATCAGGCGGCCCGCCTTGGCGCGGCAGAGTTCGGCGGCGTCGGGGTTGCGCTTCTGCGGCATGATCGAGCTGCCGGTGGAGAAGGAATCCGGCAGGCGCACGAAGGCGAACGGCGCGGAGGTCCAGATCACCAGTTCCTCGGCGATGCGCGAGAGGTGCACGCCCGCGATCGCGAGCGCTGACATCGCCTCAAGCGCAAAGTCGCGGTCGGAAACGGAATCGAGCGAATTGCGCGTCGGCGCGGCGAAGCCGAGCGCTTCGGCGGTGGCGAAGCGGTCGATCGGAAACGAGGTTCCGGCGAGCGCGGCGGCGCCGAGCGGGCATTCGTTCATCCGCGCGCGGGCGTCCTTGAGGCGGCTGCGGTCGCGTCCGAACATCTCGACGTAGGCGAGCATGTGGTGGCCGAAGGTCACCGGCTGCGCGGTCTGGAGGTGGGTGAAGCCCGGCATCACCGTTCCGGCGTGGGCCTCGGCCTGGCCGACGAGCGCGCGCTGCAGCGCGGCGAGGCCGAGATCGGCCGAGTCGAGCGCGTCGCGCACCCAGAGGCGGAAGTCGGTGGCGACCTGGTCGTTGCGCGAGCGCGCGGTGTGCAGGCGTCCGGCGGGTTCGCCGATCAGCTCCTTGAGCCGCGCTTCGACGTTCATGTGAATGTCTTCGAGCGCGACGCGGAACGGGAAGGTGCCGGCCTCGATCTCGGCCAGCACCGCGTCGAGGCCGGAAGTGATGGCGTTCGCGTCGGCTTCGGTTATGATGCCGCTCGCCGCGAGCATCGCGCAGTGGGCCTTGGATCCCGCGATGTCCTGGCGGTAGAGACGCTTGTCGAAGCCGATGGAGGCGTTGATCTCCTGCATCACGGCTGCGGGGCCGGAGGCGAAGCGCCCGCCCCAGATGGTGCTCGGCGTCGCAGGTTCGTTGGGCTTCGTCATGAGTGTCTCGTACAACGGCTAAGAGTTCAGGAATAGGGGACGAACGGTGACCGAGCCTTCCATGCCGCCCGAGAATCCGCAAGACGAAATCCCGGAATACGACCGTCGCACCATCATCAAGGCGGTGACGATGGGGCTCGTGGCGATGATCGTGGTCGGCGGGTTGTTCTTGCTGATCAAGGCGCAATTTGCAAGCCCCGATCCCGGCAAGCACTACGGTTCGGTCGCGGACGCCGCGCGCCACGTGGTGATGTTCAAGTCGCCGCGCCCCGCCCCCACCAACACCATCACCGAGTACGTGCCGCTCGACGCGCGCACCAACCGCCGCGTCGAGACCGCGTTCAGCGACTTCAAGGGCCGCCCGACCTTCGTCGTGCTGTGGGCGACGTGGTGCCGTCCGTGCCACGCGGAAATGGCCGAGCTCGATCGCATCGCGCCGGAGATGACCCGCCTCGGGCTCACCATCGTGCCGATCATGACCGCCGACAAGGCGGGGATCGACGGCGCGCGGTTCTTCTACCGCGGCAACGACATCCAGAACCTGCCGATCTTCCTCGACCACGGCGACCGCACCCTCGGCGCGTTCGGCGTCGGCAACCTGCCGGTCGGCGGCTTCATCACCGCCGAGGGCGAGCTGATCGCGCTCACCGACAATCTCGACCTGCTGCAGGAACCGGCGAAGGAGCTGCTGCGCATCTTCGCCACCACCGGCAAGCTGCCGCTCTAGCGGTCGACCCGCAGGGTGCGGCCGTTGCGCTCGAACAGCCGCCTCAGCCACATCGTCACGGCGAAGCCGACGTACGCGCCCATCAGCACGTCCGACGGGTAGTGGATGGTGGTGAGCGCGCGGCTCGACCCGACGAGCACCGCGACGAGGACGTAGAGCAGGTTGTAGCGCGG
>QKGW01000131.1 GCA_003250275.1 Alphaproteobacteria bacterium | reverse complement strand
TCCTCGGTCGCGGCGCGCTGCTCCTCGATCGCGCCCGCGATCATGCTGGAGATTTCGCTCATCTCGCCGATGTTGCGGGTGACCACGTCGATCGCGTCGACGACCTGTTGCGTCGCCTGCTGCACCGCCGTCACCTGCCCGGAAATCTCGCGGGTGGCGCGCTCGGTCTGGGCGGAGAGTGCCTTGACCTCGCCCGCGACCACCGCGAATCCCTTGCCCGCGTTGCCGGCGCGCGCCGCCTCGATCGTGGCGTTGAGCGCGAGCAGGTTGGTCTGGCTCGCGATGTCGTTGATCATCCCGACGATGTCGCCGATCTTCATTGCGCTGTCGGAGAGGATCGTCATCGCGCTCTGCGCGTCCTCGGAGCTGTTGGCGACGTCGCGGCTGATTTCCGCCGACCGCGTCACCTGCCGCGCGATCTCCGCGATCGAGGCGGCGAGTTGTTCCGAGGCCGCCGCTACCGCGTCCACCGATTGTGAAGCCTCCACCGCCGCGTGGGCGACCTGGGTCGCCTGACGATGACCCTCGCCGCTGGTGGTTTCCATGCCGACCGCGGCGTTGTGGAGACCGCCCGCGGCCTGCGCGAGGCTGCTGAGGAAGGCCTCGATCTCGGCGCGGAAGCGCTCGGTGATGCGGCCGCGCGCCTCGCCGCGCGCAAGCTCGATGGTCGCGTCGACCGCCTTGGCGGCGTCGGCGAACTCGCTGCGGATGAGGTTCTGGCGGAAGCCGTGCACCGCGCGGGCGATCAGCCCGATCTCGTCGCGGCGGGTCTGGCCGGTCACCGGCACCGTGGTATCGCCTTCGCCGAGTTGGTGGATCGCGGCGCGCAGGCGGTCGATCGGCCGGGTGATCGAGCCGGTGATCACCAGCACCATCAGCGTCGCGGCGGCAACCACCAACGCGAGACCGCCGCCGATCGCGTAGGCGAGGGTGCGTGCGGCGGCGGCCTTGGCCGAGGCGTTTTCGGCGATCATCGCGCCGAGGCGGTCTTCCGCGGCCTTGAGAATGTCGATCCGCGCGGTCGCCGCGGCGAACCACTCGGGGCCGGTGATCCCCTTGAGGTCGCCGCCGTCCTGCGCCGCGTCGACGAGCTTGCGGAGGTCGAGGACGCGCTGTTCCGCCGGGCTTTGCAGCGCCGTGGCGACGGCCTCGCGCGCCGTGCCCGAAAGCATCCGCTGCGCGATGCGGAAGTTGGCGACCTGCTGCGCGCCGATGGCGACGAAATCGTGGTAGAGCGCGGAGCCGAACCGGCCCGCGCCGAACCCGGCGGCGCCGCGCGCGCGTTCGATTCCGGCGAGATCCTTGCCGCGCAGGAAGAGCGAGAACGCGGAGAGCTGGCGGCCGATTTCCTCGTCGGGCGAGATCGCGGCGATGCCGTCGACGATGCCGAACAGCGAATCGATCATCGCGGTGTAGGCGGCGACCTCGTCGGCGACGGCGATGCCGAAGCGGTCGACGCGGCCGCGCAGCGACGCGAGGTCGCCGAGCGCGCGCTGCGCTTCGGCCACCTCGCCGCCGAGGCCGAGGGCAGCGCCGTCCTTCGCGGCGATCGCGAATTCGCCGGTGGCGGCGTCGGTTTCGCCGCGGAAGCCGCGGACCTGGTCGGCGAACTGCGCGCCCTTGCTGTTGAGGAAGCCGGCGGACGCGCCTCGTTCCTTCTGCAGCGCGTGCACCGCGTTGCCCGCGAGGGTGGCGGTGCGGGAGAGCGCGGCGATGCGGTCGAGGCCGTCGGCGTGGCCGATGCGCTCGACCACGAGGTTGGCGGCGACCGCGCAGAGCAGCACCAGCGGCACCACCGCCATCATCCAGATGCGCTGACCGATGCGGAAGCGCGACAGCAACGGCGGCGCGTCGCGCACGTCCGCGGGGAGCTTGCCCGCGGCGATCATCCGGTCGCGGGCGCGCATGTCGCCGACGAGCACGTGGTCGAGCAGCCAGTGGCGGAGGTAGTCGCGGATCACCGCGCGGGAGATGCGGCGCTCCGGGCTCGCCATGTCGGCGGCGACGCGCTCGAAGAACGCGTCGGTCTGGCGGTGGGTTTCGATGTGCGCCTTGGCCTCCTCGGGCGACAGCGTCGCGTCGAGGATCTTTTCCTCGCGCTCGAAATGCGCGTGGAGATGTTCGCGGAGGTCCGCGACGGCGCCGTCGAAGGCGTCGTCGTCGCCCGCCGCCGCGGCGGCGTCGATACGGTTGACGAAGTCGATGAGCTTGCGGTGATCGGTATCGAGTTCGGAAATGCCGAGGGAAAATGCGGCATTCCAGGCGAGGGCGGGCTGCGTGTCGGCCATGGCGTCTTCCCCGAACGAACGGCCCGCTTGGTTGCGGGCTTCTGCCGGGCACGCTGCGGCACGCCCAGCGGTGGAGAAACTAGAGTAATCCATCGCCAAGCGCGTTTACACGTTAAAGTGCAACGCATTTAATGCATAAACGTATTCGTAGGGAAACCGGGGAGTCGCTCCCCGGTTGCCGATCTTAGGCGGACGCAACCTCACGCAGAAATTCGCCGATCCGAGCCTGCAGGGCGGCGGTTTCGCGCGAAAGCACCTGCACCGAGTCGAGCAGGCGGCGCGAGGCCTCTCCGGTTTCGGTCGCGGCCTGATTGACGCCGGCGATGCCGCTTGCCGCCTCCTGGGTGCCGGCAGCGGCCTGCTGGACGTTGCGCGCGATTTCGCCGGTGGCGGCGCTCTGTTCCTCGACCGCCGAGGCGATCGTCGCGGAGATTTCGCCGATCCGCTCCATCTGGGTGGCGATGCCGGCGATCGCGGCTTCCGCGGCCTTCACCGACCCCTGCACCTCGGAAATCTGCGTCTGGATGTCTTCCGTGGCGCGGGCGGTCTGGTTGGCGAGGCTCTTCACTTCGCCGGCGACCACGGCGAAGCCCTTGCCCATTTCGCCCGCGCGCGCCGCCTCGATCGTGGCGTTGAGGGCGAGGAGGTTGGTCTGGCTTGCGATGTCGGTGATCAGGTTGATCACGTCGCCGATCCGCGCCGAGGCGGCGGTGAGCGCGTCCATCGTCGTGCGGGCGCGGTGCATGTCGTCCTGGGCGTGGGCGGAAAGCTCGGTCGATTGCGAGACCTGGCGCGAGATTTCCTGAATCGAGGCGGTGAGTTCCTCCGCCGCGGTGGCGACGGTCTGAACGTTGTTGGACGCCTGTTCGGTGGCGGCGGCGACCGCGGTGGAGCGCTGGCTCGCGTCGTCGGCGGTCTGCGCGAGGCCGCGGGCGGTGACTTCGAGTTCGCTGTTCGCGGAGCCGAGCGCGCCGAGCGCCGCTTCGGACTGCTCGCGGAAGCCGGCGATCAGGGCTTCGACGGTCTGGACGCGGCGGTCGCGCGCGGCCCGTTCGGCTTCCTGTTCGACGTGGAGGCGGTCGGTCTCCTGCTTGTTGGCGCGGAACACTTCCACCGCCTTGGCCATCTCGCCGATCTCGTCGCGGTTGCCGAGGCCGGGCACCGCGACGTCGGCGTTACCGGAGGCGAGTTCGCGCATCGCCCCGGTCATTTGGGTGATCGGCGTCGAGATCATCCGCACGCCGATGACGCGCGACACCAAGGCGCCGATCGCGATCCCGGCGACGAGTACCGCACCGAGGATGGAAACCAACGTGGCGTAGAACCCGCTAAGTTCGTCGTTCACCGCTTCCATCTGCGCGGTGATGCGCTCGCGGCGGGTTTCCACTTCGGTGTTGAGCGCCTTGCGGTTGGCGCGGTTCTCGTCGTTGTTGCCGTAGGCGTTGGCGGCGGCCCCGCCGCCCTCGCGCGCCTGGCGCACGGTCTCGGTGCGGAAGGTGACGAAGTCGTTCACCGCCCCGTTGAGCTTGGTGAAGTCGGCGTCGGCGGCGGGGGTGAGGGATTGCCACTCCGCGACGCTGGTCTTGAGGGCTTCGAGATTCTTGATCAGCGGATTGCCGAACTTGTCGACGTCCTTGTCGCTCTTCGCCATGTAGAGGCCGCGGCTGTCCATCACCACCGCGAGGATCAGGGCGTTGACCCGCTCAGCGATCACCGCGCGCTGGCCGAGGTGGAGCATATCGTCCGACCGGCGGTCGAAAACGTAGAGGCCGTAAAGCCCGGTCAGGCCTACGACGATGGCGACGCCGCCGAGGATCGCGCCGAGGAGGTTGATCTTCCA
>QKGW01000301.1 GCA_003250275.1 Alphaproteobacteria bacterium | reverse complement strand
GCCGCCGACCCGCCCGACGGCCTCGTCCTCGACACCACCGGCGCGGATCATCTGTTCGGCGGCGAGGCGGCGCTGCTCGCCGAACTCCTCGACCGCTGCGCCGCCGCCGGATACGCCGCGCGCGCCGCGCTTGCCGGAACCTGGGGCCTCGCCCACGGCCTCGCCCGCCACGCCGCTCGCTCGCCGGTGATCGTGCCGCCGGAGGCGACCGCGCGCGTCGCGTCGCGGCTGCCGCTCGACGCCCTGCGGCTCGCGCCTGCCACCGTCGCCGCGCTCAAGGTGCTCGGCTTCGCCAGCGCGGGCGAGCTTGCGGCGCAGCCGCGCGCGCCGCTGGTGCTGCGCTTCGGCGCGGAGGTGGCGCTGCGCCTCGATCAGGCGTTCGGCGATGCGCCCGAGCCGGTGGTGCCGGTGCGCGACCCCGAGCGGGTGGAGGCGCGGCGGGTGTTCGGCGAGCCGATCGCCGCCGCCGAAACGATCGCGAAATACCTCGCCCGGCTCGCCGCGCAGCTCTGCGAAACCCTGGAAACCCGCGGCCTCGGCGCGCGCCGCGTCGATTTGCGCATCGACCGGGTCGACCGCGGCGTGCAGGTCGAGCGGGTCGGCCTCGCGCGGCCGATGCGCGATGCGCCGCGCCTCGCGCGCCTGCTGTGCGAAAAGATCGCCGACCTCGACCCCGGCTTCGGCATCGAAACGATCACCCTCGCCGTCACCGCCGCCGAGCCGCTCGCCGCCGAACAGCGGGTCTCGTCTCTCGCCGCGCCGCCGCGCCCGGACATCTCGGGCCTGATCGACACCCTCGCCAACCGCGCCGGGGCGACGGCGTTGTGGCGCGCCCGTCCGCGGGCGAGCGACGTGCCCGAGCGCAGCGTTGGCCGGATGCCCGCGCTCGCGCCCGAAACCGGCGAGACCTGGACGGACCCGTGGCCGCGCCCGGCGCGCCTGCTGCCGCACCCCGAACCGATCGAGGCGATGGCGCTGTTGCCCGACCACCCGCCGGTGGCGTTCACCTGGCGCGGACGCCGCCGCCGCGTCGCCAGGGGCGACGGGCCGGAGCGGGTGTTCGGCGAATGGTGGCTGGCGGACGCCGAGCGCGTCGCGGTGCGCGACTACTTCCGCGTCGAGGACGAGTGCGGCGCGCGCTTCTGGATCTTCCGCGCGGGCGATGGCGAGGACCCCGCCACCGGCTCGCACCGCTGGTTCCTGCACGGGATTTTCGGCTGATGACCTACGTCGAGCTTCAGGTCACCAGCCATTTCAGCTTTCTGCGCGGCGCGTCGTCGTGCGAGGAGCTGTTCGCCCAGGCGGCGGTGCTCGGCCTGCCCGCGCTCGGCATCGCCGACCGCAACTCGCTCGCCGGGATCGTGCGCGCCCACGTCGCGGCGAAGGCGACCGGGGTGCGCCTGATCGTCGGCTGCCGCCTCGACCTCGCCGAGGGCGCGAGCGTGCTCGTCTATCCCACCGGCCGCGCTGCCTACGCCCGCCTCTGCCGCCTGCTCAGCCTCGGCAAGGCGCGCGGCGGCAAGGCGCGCTGCGTGCTCGGCTGGGACGACCTCGCGGCGGCGGCGGAAGGGCTGATCGGCATCCTCGTTCCCGATCTCGCCGACGACGCCTGCGCCCGCGACCTCGCGCGGATGCGCGCGATCTTCGGCGCCGACGCCCACCTCGCGCTCACCCTGCGCCGCCGCCCCAACGACCAGCTCCGCCTCCACGAGCTCGCCGAACTGGCGCGCCGCGCCGGCGTCGCCCCGGTGGTCACCAACGACGTGCTCTATCACCTGCCGGGCCGCCGCCTGTTGCAGGACGTCGTCACCTGCATCCGCCACGGCTGCACCATCGACGCCGCGGGCTTCCGCCGCGAGCGCCACGCCGACCGCTACCTCAAGCCGCCGGAGGAGATGGCGCGGCTGTTCCCGCGCCACCCCGAGGCGCTCGCGCGCGCCGCCGAGATCGCCGCGCGCTGCCGTTTCTCCCTCGACGAACTCGCCTATCAGTACCCGGAGGAGAAGGCGTTCCCCGATCTTTCGCCGCAGCAGGCGCTCGAAAAGCTCACCTGGGAGGGCGCGGCGCGGCGCTACCCCGGCGGCGTGCCGGACAAGGTGAGGGCGAGCCTCGATCACGAACTCGCGTTGATCGCGCGGCTCGCCTACGCGCCCTATTTCCTCACCGTCAACGCGATCGTCCGCTTCGCGCGCAGCCGCGGCATCCTCTGCCAGGGGCGGGGGTCGGCGGCGAATTCGGCGGTGTGCTACGTCCTCGGCATCACCGCGATCGACCCGGCGCGGCACGACCTGCTGTTCGAGCGCTTCGTCTCCGAGGAGCGGCGCGAGCCGCCCGACATCGACGTCGACTTCGAGCACGAGCGGCGCGAAGAGGTGATCCAGTGGGTCTACGACAGCTACGGCCGCGACCGCGCCGCCCTGTGCGCGGTGGTGACGCGCTACCGCGCGCGCGGCGCGTTGCGCGACGTCGGCAAGGCGATGGGGCTGAGCGAGGACACGATCAAGGCGCTCTCCGGGCAGGTGTGGGGCTGGGGATCGCGCGGGCTCACCGCGGCGGAGGCGGCGGAGACCGGCCTCAACCTCGGTGACCGCAGCCTCAAACTCGTCCTCGATCTCGCGGCGCTGCTGGTCGATACGCCGCGCCACCTTTCGCAGCACCCCGGCGGCTTCGTCCTCACCCGCGACCGCCTCGACGAACTGGTGCCGATCGAACCCGCCGCGATGGCCGACCGCCAGGTGATCGAGTGGGACAAGGACGACATCGACGCCCTCGATTTCATGAAGGTCGACTGCCTCGCCCTCGGGATGCTGAGCTGCATGAAGCGCGGCTTCGATCTCCTCAGCCAGCACAAGGGCCTCGCGCTCGATCTCGCGCGCATTCCCGCCGAGGACCCCGCGACCTACGCGATGATCCGGAAGGCCGACACCATCGGCGTGTTCCAGATCGAGTCGCGGGCGCAGATGGCGATGCTGCCGCGCCTGAAGCCCAAAACCTTCTACGATCTGGTGATCCAGGTCGCGATCGTCCGCCCCGGACCGATCCAGGGCGACATGGTGCACCCCTACCTGCGCCGCCGCGACGGCAAGGAGCCGGTCGACTACCCCTCCGACGCGCTGCGCGCGGTGCTGCAAAAGACCCTCGGCGTGCCGCTGTTCCAGGAGCAGGCGATGCGTGTCGCGATCGTCGGCGCGGGCTTCACCCCGAGCGAGGCGGACCGGCTGCGCCGCAGCATGGCGACGTTCAAGAGCCGCGGCGGGGTGTCGCAGTTCGCCGACAAGCTGATCGGCGGGATGGTCGCGAACGGCTACTCCGCCGAATTCGCCGAGCGCACCTTCCGCCAGCTGGAGGGGTTCGGCTCGTACGGCTTCCCCGAGAGCCACGCGGCGTCGTTCGCGCTGATCGCCTACGCGTCGAGCTGGCTCAAGTGCCACCACCCCGAGGTGTTCTGCGCCGCGCTCCTGAACGCCCAGCCGATGGGCTTCTACGCCCCGGCGCAGATCGTCCGCGACGCACGCGAGCACGGCGTGACCGTCCGCCCGCCGTGCGTCAACGCCTCGCGCTGGGACTGTACCCTCGAACCCGACGGCCCCGGCCGCTTCGCCGTGCGCCTCGGCCTGCGCATGGTCAAGGGCCTCGCCAACGCCGATGCGGCGCGGCTGATCGCGGCGCGCGGCGCGGGCGGGTTCGCCTCGCCCGACGACCTCTGGCGGCGCGCCCAGGCGCCCGCAACCGCGCTGGTGAAGCTCGCCGAGGCCGACGCCTTCCGCCCCGCCTTCGGCCTCGCGCGGCGCGAGGCGTTGTGGACGCTGAAGGGATTGCGCGACGCGCCGCTGCCGCTGTTCGCCGCCGCCGCCGCGCGCGAGAGCTTCCCCGAGGCGGCGGAGCCGGCGGTGGCGCTGCGGCCGATGAGCGCGGGCGGCGAGGTGGTGGAGGACTACGGCCACGTCGGCCTGAGTTTGCGCGCGCACCCGGTGAGCTTTTTGCGCGAGGGCCTCGCGGCGCGCAAGATCGCCGCCTGCGCCGAGGCGACCGCGCTCAGGGACGGCCGCCGCACCGCGCTCGCCGGGGTGATCCTGGTGCGCCAGCGCCCCGCCACCGCGACCGGTGTGGTGTTCGTCACCGTCGAGGA
>QKGW01000105.1 GCA_003250275.1 Alphaproteobacteria bacterium | reverse complement strand
AACAGCAGGCCGTAGACGTAGATCCGCGCGTCGCCGATGCCGTCCGCCGCGAGCGCGGCGCTCCACCAGCACGGCAGCAGCAGCAGCCAGGTGCCGATCGGGCGGTCGAGGCGCATCAATTTGAGATACGGGCGCACCTGCGCGGGCGCGCGGTCGACCCAGCCGCCGGGGCGCATGTCGGTGAAGGTTGGCTTCGTCGTGTCCATGGGGCATAGAGTATCGAGCTTCGCCTTCCGCAGAAACGGAATTCACCATGTCGACCACCGCGCCGCGCCTCTACGTTCCCGACGCCCTCGCCGCGGGGGCGGAGGTGGCGCTCTCCGCCGCCCAGGCGCATTACCTGCGCGACGTGATGCGCGCCAGTCCGGGCGATGCGGTGCGGCTGTTCAACGGCCGCGACGGCGCGTGGCTCGCCGAGATTGCGGCGCTCGGCAAGGGCAAGGGCAGCCTCGCGGTCCGCGACCTGCTCGCGCCGCAGCGCGCCGAGCCGGAAATCTGGCTGCTGTTCGCGCCGCTCAAATCGGCGCGCCAGGACATGCTGGTGGAGAAGGCGGTGGAGCTCGGGGTTTCGGTGCTCCAGCCGGTCCTCACCGAGCGCACCCAGACCCGCCGCGTCAACGCCGAGCGGCTTCAGGCGCAGGTGGTCGAGGCGGCGGAGCAGTGCGAGCGCCTGAGCGTGCCCGAGGTTCGCCCGCTCGCCGATCTCGCCGCCGTGCTCGGGTCCTGGCCCGCCGCGCGCACGCTGTTCTACGGCGACGAAAGCGGCGGCGGCGCTCCGGCGCTCGCGGCGTTTTCCGCCGCGCCAGGCACCGGCGGGGACGCGCTGCTGGTCGGTCCGGAAGGCGGATTTTCACCACGCGAGCTTGACGTTTTGCACGCCGCTTCCTTTTCTTTGGGGGTTGGTTTCGGACCCCGCATCCTGCGCGCCGAAACCGCCGCCCTCGTCGGCCTGTCGCTCTGGCAGGCGGCGCGGGGTGACGGCGGGCTTTCTCCGCGTGCATGATTTTTCAAGGAGTTCGACCTGAATGACTACCACCGTTTCGGACTCCCCTGCGGTCGCGGGCGTCGCCGACCTTGCCCAATGGCTGGCCGACGGCTGCAAGCCGAAGACCGCCTGGCGCATCGGCACCGAGCACGAGAAGTTCGTGTTCTGCCGCAACAGCCTGAAGCCCCTGCCCTACGACGGCCCGAAGAGCATCCGCGGCCTTCTCGAAGCGGTGGCGTCGGAAGGCTGGACGCCGGTGACCGAGGACGGGAAGCCGATCGCCCTCGTCCACCCCGACGGCTCCTCGATTACCCTCGAACCCGGCGGGCAGCTCGAACTTTCCGGCGCGCCGCTCGAGAGCATCCACGACACTTGCGTCGAGACCTCGGCGCACCTCAACAAGCTGAAGGCGATCGCCGAACCCCTGGGCATCGGCATGATCGGCCTCGGCTTCCACCCGAAGTGGCCGCGCGAGACCTTCCCGTGGATGCCGAAGGGCCGCTACGCGATCATGCGCCGCTACATGCCGACCAAGGGCAGCCTCGGCCTCGACATGATGCTGCGCACCTGCACCGTGCAGGTGAACCTCGACTTCTCTTCGGAAGCCGACATGGTGAAGAAGTTCCGCGTCGCGCTCGCGCTCCAGCCGATCGCCACCGCGCTGTTCGCCAACTCGCCGTTCACCGAGGGCAAGCCCAACGGCTTCAAGAGCTACCGCGCCAACATCTGGACCGACACCGACCCGGACCGCACCGGCACCCCCGAGTTCGTGTTCGAAAGCGGCATGGGCTTCGAGCGTTACGTCGACTACATGCTCGACGTGCCGATGTACTTCGTCCATCGCGGCGACCGCTACATCGACGCCTCCGGCCAGTCGTTCCGCGACTTCATGGCCGGGCGCCTGCCCGCGCTGCCGGGCGAGCGCGCGACGATCGCCGACTGGGCGGATCACGTCACCACCGCGTTCCCCGAGGTGCGGCTCAAGCGCTACCTCGAAATGCGCGGCGCCGACGGCTCGCGCTGGTGCCATCTCTGCGCCCTGCCCGCGCTCTGGGTCGGCCTGCTCTACGACGACACCGCGCTCGACGCGGCGTGGGACCTCGTGCGCGGCTGGACCGCGGCCGACCGCTTCGGCCTCGCCGCGGTGGCGCGGCGCGACGGCCTCGCGGCGAGTTTCAAGTGCCGCCCGCTCAAGGATCTCGCGGGCGAGGTGCTGGCGATCGCGAAGGACGGCCTCGCCCGCCGCGCGCGCCTGAACGCCCACGGCGAGGACGAGACCAAGTTCCTCGACGTGCTCGAAGAGATGGTCGCCACCGGACGCACCCAGGCCGACGAGCTTCTCGACCTCTACCACGGCGAATGGCAGGGCTCGGTCGACCCCGCGTTCGAGGCCTTTTCCTACTGACGAGGACGCCGCGATGACCGACGCCCCCAAGCCCTCGGGCATGGACGAAATCCGCGCCGCGATCGACGCGCTCGACGCCGAGATCGTGCCGCTCCTGGCCGCGCGCACCGCGTGGGTGCGCTCGGCGGCGCGGTTCAAGACCGGGCGGCAGGAGGTGGTGGTGCCGTGGCGGATCGAGGACGTCGTGGAAAAGGTCGCCGCTCACGCGCAAACGGCGGGGGCCGACCCCGCCGTTCTCGAACGGATGTACCGCGCGATCATGGACGTCTCGATCGGCGAGGAGGCGAAGGCGTGGGACGCCCTACACCCGCGTGCCGCCGACGGTGATGCCGTCGATGCGTAGGGTCGGCTGACCGACGCCGACCGGAACCCCCTGGCCGTCCTTGCCGCAAGTGCCGACGCCGTGGTCGAGCGCGAGATCGTTGCCGACCATCGACACGCGGGTAAGCACGTCCGGCCCGTGGCCGATCAGCATCGCGCCCTTCACCGGCGCGCCGAGCTTGCCATTCTCGATCAGATACGCCTCCGACGCCGCGAACACGAACTTGCCCGAGGTGATGTCGACCTGCCCGCCGCCGAAGTTGACGGCGTAGAGGCCCGACTTCACCGAGGCGAGGATTTCCGCCGGGTCGTGCGCGCCCGCCTCCATCACGGTGTTGGTCATGCGCGGCATCGGCGCGTAGGCGTGGCTCTCGCGGCGGCCGTTGCCGGTGGCGGCGACGCCCATCAGCCGCGCGTTCATGCGGTCCTGCATGTAGCCCTTGAGGATGCCGTCCTCGATCAGCACGGTGCGCTGCGAGGGGGTGCCCTCGTCGTCGATGGTGAGGGAGCCGCGGCGGTCGGGAATGGTGCCGTCGTCGACCACCGTCACGCCCTTCGCCGCGACGCGCTCGCCGATGCGCCCGGCGAACGCCGAGGTGCCCTTGCGGTTGAAGTCGCCTTCGAGGCCGTGGCCGATCGCCTCGTGCAGGAGGATGCCGGGCCAGCCGGAGCCGAGCACCACGGTCATCTCGCCCGCCGGGGCGTCGACCGAGGCGAGGTTGACCTCGGCCTGACGCACCGCCGCGTCGACCGCGTGCTTCCACGCGTCGGGGGTGACGAAGCGGTCGTAAGCCTCGCGTCCGCCGCAGCCGAACGATCCGGTTTCGCGGCGGCCGTCGCGCTCCATCATCACCGAGACGTTGACCCGCACCAGCGGGCGGACGTCGAAGGCGAGCGAGCCGTCGGCGCGCAGCACCGCCACCGCCTGCCAGCTCGCCGCGAGCGAGGCCATCACCTGGCGCACCGCCGGGTCCTTGGCGCGGGCGTAGGCGTCGATTTCCTTGAGGATCGCCACCTTGGCGGCGAAGTCGAGGTCCTCGACCGGGTTGATCTCGCCGTAGAGGTGGCGGTTGGTCTTGCCCGGCGCGACCGCGAGGCTGCCGGAATGGCCGCCGCGCGCCGCCTGCACGGTCTGCGCGGCGCGCTTCAGCAGCGCCTCGTCGAAGCCTTCCGCGTGGGCATAGCCGGTTGCCTCGCCCGCCACCGCGCGCAGGCCGAAGCCCATGCTTTGGTCGTAGGTCGCGGTCTTGACCACGCCGTCGTCGAGCGCCACCGCCTCGGAGCGGCGCGCTTCGAGGAACAGTTCGCCGTCGTCGCAGCCCGCGAGCGCGTCGGCGACGATGCGCGCGGCGGCGGCCTGATCGAGGCCGGACGGGGCGAAGAACAGCGCCTCGGGGCTCGCGGCGGGGGTTCGGGCGTCGGGCA
>QKGW01000469.1 GCA_003250275.1 Alphaproteobacteria bacterium | reverse complement strand
TGCTCCCCGACGCCGTCGAGGATATCGACCGCCAGGTGCAGCGCGTGCTCGCGCATCTCGACACCAAGAAAACCGATCTCGGGCGCTACATCTATCTCGTCGGCCTCTGCGACCGCAACGAGACGCTGTTCTACCGGGTGGTGATGTCGGACCCGAAGCGCTTCCTGCCGATCATCTACGCGCCGACGGTCGGCGAGGCGTGCCGCAAGTTCGGCCACATCTTCCGCCAGCCGCGCGGCATGTACCTGTCGATCCGCCACAAGGGCCGGGTGAAGGAAGTTCTGTCGCGCTGGCCGGAGGCCGACGTGCGCTTCATCTGCGTCAGCACTGGCGGGCGCATCCTCGGGCTCGGCGACCTCGGCGCCAACGGCATGGGCATTCCGATCGGCAAGTTGCAGGTCTATACCGCGTGTGCCGGCATTCCGCCGCGCGGCCTGCTGCCGCTCCTGCTCGACATCGGCACCACCAATCAGGGCCTGATCGAAGACCCCCTCTACCTCGGCCTCCGCCAGGCGCCGCCGAGCGATGCCGAACTCGACGCCTTCGTCGAGGAGTTCATCGTCGCGGTGCAGGAGCTGTTCCCGCGCTGCTGCGTCCACTTCGAGGACTGGAAGGGTACCGACGCGATCCGGATGCTGGCGAAGTACCGCGACAAGGTGCTCTGCTACAACGACGACATCCAGGGCACCGCGGCTACGGCTCTCGCCGGGCTCGCGGGCGCCGCGGCGATCCAGGGCTCGCGGCTGCGCGACGAGCGCATCCTGTTCCTCGGCGCGGGCTCGGCGGGCCTCGGCATCGCCGACATGATCGTCGCGGCGATGGTCCGCGAGGGCCTGACCACGGAAGAGGCGCGCGCGCGGGTGTGGATGGCGGACGTCAACGGTCTGCTGCAATCCGAGCGCGGCGACCTTTCCCCGGCGCAGGCGGTCTACGCGCATCCGCACGCCCCCGCGACCGACCTCGTCGAGATCGTCGAGGCGGTGAAGCCGACGGCGCTGATCGGCGTCAGCACCGCGGGCGGCGCGTTCACCGAAGGGGTGATCCGGGCGATGTCGGCGCTCAACAAAAGGCCGGTGATCTTCGCGCTCTCCAACCCCACGGAGAAGGCCGAGTGCACCGCCGAACAGGCGTACAAGTGGAGCGACGGCCGCGCCCTGTTCGCCGCGGGCGTGCAGTTCGACGACGTCCGCTTCGGCGACCGCGTGCTGACGCCGGGGCAGGCCAACAACTTCTACATCTTCCCGGCGGTGGCGCTCGCGGTCTACGCCACCGAGGCGCGGCTGATTACCGACGAGGTGTTCGTCGAGGCGGCGCGCGCCCTCGCCGCGCAGGTGACGCCGGAACAGCGTGCCCGCGGCCTGCTGTTCCCGCCGCAGGAAGACATCCTCGCGATCGAGATCGCCACTGCGACGCTCGTCGCGCGGCACATCTTCGATGCCGGGCTCGCGCGGGTGCCGGAGCCGGAAGACCTCGGCGCCTGGATCGCCGGGATGACCTACAGCCCGGACTACGCGGACTGAACCGAGCGCCCGCCCCGGAAATTACCGGGGCGGGCGTCGCGTCCGACCGGTCCAGGTCAGGTCCTTCCCAGCCCGTTCGGCTTCGCCGGGTGCGGGCCCATGGCCAGCACCGCCAGCAGGTCCTCGGGGGTTTCCGCGATGCCGAGCGCATCCCGGTGGCCGGGCTGGAGGAAGCCCTCCGTAACCGAGTTGTCGAGGAATTCGGCGAGCTTGTCGTAGTAGCCGCCGACGTTGAGGATGCCGCAGGGCTTCAGGTGCAGGCCGAGCTGACGCCAGGTCCAGACCTCGAACATTTCCTCGAAGGTGCCGATGCCGCCCGGCAGCACCGCGAAGGCGTCGGAGAGCGCCGCCATCTTTGCCTTGCGCTCGTGCATCGTCTCGACGATGTGGATTTCGGTGAGGCCGCGGTGGCCGACTTCGCGGTCCATGAGGAAGCGCGGGATCACCCCGACGGCCTCGCCACCCGCGCGCAGCACCGCATCCGCCACCCGGCCCATCAGCCCGACGTTGCCGCCGCCGTAGACCAGGCGGATGCCCGCGTCCGCGAGCGCCGTGCCGAACGCCTCCGCCGCTTCCGCATAGACCGGGCGCGCTCCGGCGGCCGAACCGCAGAACACGCACACCGACGCCAAACCCGCCATTCCGAAACCCTCGCGACCGTTGCAATCGCCCGCATACTACCCCGGAGGGCGCGAACGGCAAGCCTCGCGTCGGCTGCTCAGGGGTCGACGAGGATCACCCGGAGGTCGTTGACGTTGGTCAGCGTCGGGCCGGTGACGACGAGCCCGCCGACCGCCTCGAAGTAGCTGAAGGCGTCGTTCTCGGCCTGGAACTTCGCCGGGTCGAGCCCGAGTTCGACGCCGCGCCGCCATTGCTCGGGGCCGGTCCACGCGCCTGCGTTGTCCTCGGTGCCGTCGATGCCGTCGGTGTCGGCGGCGAGCGCCCAGATCCCTTTCGCGCCCCGGGTCGCGAGCGCGAAGGCGAGGAGGAACTCGCTGTTGCGGCCGCCGCGCCCGTTGCCCTTCACCTCGACGGTGGTTTCGCCGCCCGAGACGATGCAGACCTTCTCGCCGCGCTGAAGATGGCCGAGCGCCATCTCGCCCTGGGCCTTGCCCGCGAGGTGCGCGAAGCCCTCGATGCCGTCGCCGAGGTCGACGACGCGGTAGCCCGCCGCCCGCGCCGCTTCGGCGGCGGCGGCGAGGCTCGCCACCGGGCTGCCGACGAGCAGGTATTCGGAGCGCGCGAGGCGCGGGTCGTCGGGCTTCGGCGTTTCCGCGGCGGGGTCGTCGAGGTGCGCCCGAACCTCGGGCGGGCAGACGATGCCGTACTTCGCGAGGATCGCCTTGGCGTCGGCGAGGGTGGTCGGGTCGCCGACCGTCGGGCCGGAGGCGATCGTCGCCGGGTCGTTGCCGACGACGTCGGAGATCGCCAGTGCCACCACCCGCGCCGGGGCGGCGGCGGCGGCGAGGCGGCCGCCCTTGATCGCGGAGAGGTGCTTGCGCACGCAGTTGATTTCCGCGATGTCGGCGCCGCAGCGCAGAAGCTGGCGGTTGATTTCGCGCTTTGCCTCGAAGCCGATGCCCGGCACCGGCAGGGCGAGCAGCGCCGAGCCGCCGCCCGAGATCAGGCAAACGACGAGATCGTCGGCGCTCAGGCCCTGGACCATTTCGAGCATCCGCGCGGCAGCCTTTTGCCCGGCTTCGTCGGGCACCGGGTGCGCCGCCTCGACCACCTCGATCATCCGGGTTTCGCAGGCGTGGCCGTAGCGCGTCACCACCAGCCCGTCGACCGGGCCGCCGGTCCAGTGGGTTTCGAACGCGCGCGCCATCGAGCCCGCCGCCTTGCCCGCGCCGATCACCACGGTGCGGCCCTTGGGCGGGGCGGGGATATGGGGGACGAGGCAAATCTCGGGTGCGGCGGCGGCGAGCCCGGCGTCGAGCATTTCACGAAGCAGGCGGGCGTGCGGAGTGTCGAAGGGAATCATCGGGGTATCCCTCATGGCTGGCCTGCCTTCGAGACTATCTCCCCCCCGGAAAGCGCACAAGGCCTCCGCCACGGTAATGACGGAGGCCTCGTCTTTTAAAGCCCTGCGGCGCGGGTCAGGCGGCGCGGATGCGGGCGATGAAGTCGTTGACCTCGGTGCCGAGGCGTTCGGCCTGGAGCGACAGCTCGCCCGCGGCGGAAAGCATCTCGCCCGCGCCCAGTCCGGCGCGGCTGGCGGCGTCGGAAACCGAGGAGATGTGCGTCGACACCTCGCGGGTGCCGGTCGCCGCCTGCTCGACGTTGCGCGCGATCTCGGCGGTGGCGGCGGTCTGCTCCTCGACCGCCGAGGCGATCGTCGCCTGGATCGAGCTGATCCGGTCGATGATCGTCGAGATTTCCTCGATCGCGCTGACCGCCTCTCCGGTGGACTGCTGCACCTCGGAAATCTGCTTGGAGATGTCCTCGGTCGCCCGCGCGGTCTGGTTGGCGAGGTTCTTCACCTCGCCCGCGACGACGGCGAAACCCTTGCCCGCGTCGCCCGCGCGCGCCGCCTCGATCGTCGCGTTGAGGGCGAGCAGGTTGGTCTGGTTGGCGATGTCGGTGATCAAGCCGACGACCTCGCCGATGCGCTGCGCCGCG
>QKGW01000205.1 GCA_003250275.1 Alphaproteobacteria bacterium | reverse complement strand
GGCGCGGGCGGCGCGAGGATCGCCGCGAGGCGGTCGGCCTGGGCGTTGGAAAGCCGCCAGCGCGCCGCGACCGCCGCGGCGCGCTCGGCGTCGGCATCGGCGTCGCCGGTCGCGATCAACGCCGCGAGACGGCGGATCGGATCGACCGCGAAACCGGTGAGGCCGCGGGTTTCGAGCCACGCGACGACGCGCATCCGCCCCGGCGCGAGCGGCTCGGGGAGAACGTGGGCGGTCACCCCCTCGCCGCGCATCAGCAAAATCACCTCCGCCGGGTCGCCGCCGGCGAGGATCTTGAGCATCTCCGCGGCGATGCGCTCGCCCGAAAGATCGGCGATGCGCGGCGCGAGGCGGCGGCACGCGGCGAGCGCCTCGACGTCGGGCGGCGGCGAGCCGTAGCGCCCGTGGAAGCGGAAGAAGCGGAGGATGCGCAGCACGTCCTCGGCGACGCGGGTTTCGGCGTCGCCGACGAAGCGCACCCGCCGCGCGCCGAGATCGGCGAGGCCGTTGCAGTAGTCGTAGACCGCGCCCGCGGCGTCGGCGTAGAGCGCGTTGATGGTGAGGTCGCGGCGCGCCGCGTCGGCGGCCCAATCGTCGGTGTAGGCGACCACCGCGTGGCGGCCGTCGGTCTCGACGTCGCGGCGCAGGGTGGTGATCTCGAACGGGCGCGACGGCGTCACCGCGGTCACCGTGCCGTGGGCGATGCCGGTCGGCACCGCGCGGATCCCCGCGGCCCTGAGCAGAGCGACGGTCTCCTCGGGCGGCACGTCAATGGCGATGTCGACGTCCGCCACCGGCAAGCCGAGCACCGCGTCGCGCACGCAGCCGCCGGCGAAGCGCGCGGTCGCGCCGCGCGCGCCCAAGGCCGCGAGCACCGCCAGGGTGTCGGGATGGGAGAGCCAGTCCTGCGGCGGAAGTTGGCCGACGGGGTGCATCGCGCGCTCCTACTTCGGCGGCGCGGGCAGGTAATGGCCGGGAACGATCTTGCCATCCTTGTACTCGGGCGGCACGTAGACCGCCCCCGCGGGCGCGCCGCCGGAGACCGCGAACCACGCCAGCATCGCCACCAGGCAGACCGTGCCCGCGGCGAACAGGAGATGCCAGGGATGCTTCCACTCGCGCTCCGCCCCGAAGCGCCGCATCAGCTTCACCCAGATGAAATAGGCGATGAACGGCGCCAGGAACGGCAGCACGTAGCGGAGGATGATGTTAGCCATGTTGCGCCAAAAGACCCGCGAAGTTCACCAGGATACCGGCGGTTGCGCCCCAAATGAAGCGTTCGCCGTAGGGAATCGCGTAGAATCCGCGGCGCCGGCCATCCTCCTCGCGGAAATGGCGCTCGTGATGGGTGGGATCGGCGAGGTACGCGAGCGGCACCTCGAAGATGTCGGCGACCTCGAAGGGATCGGCCTTGAGATCGAAAGGCGGCTTGACCACGCCGACCACCGGGGTGATCGCGAAGCGCGTCAGGGTCACGTATTGCGGCAGCACGCCGAGAACCGTGACCAGCCGCGCGTCGAGGCCGATCTCCTCGTGCGCCTCGCGCAGCGCGGTGTCCTCGATCGTCGCGTCGCTCTCCTCCTTGCGCCCACCGGGAAAGGAGATCTGTCCGGCGTGGTGGTGGAGGTGGTCGGTGCGGCGGGTCAGCAGCACATTGAGCCCGGCGTCGCGCTCGACCAGCGGCACCAGCACGCCGGCGGGGCGGGTCTTGTCGAGCGTCGGCCGCCACGCCTCGCGCCCCGGCGCCGCCGAGAGCACGTCGGCCTCGGCGACCAGGGTGTTGGAGATTCCCATATCGGAAAGCGTCGGGGACGGCCCCAGCGCATCGAGCTTCGCGCGGATCGCCGCAACCGAGAGATCGGTTACGCCGTTTCGCCGAGAACGAAAAACCGCCGACTGCTCCATATGCCGAAGACGTCCTTTCCTTCGTGTTGGCCGATCTCGCCGAGCGCGGCGAGCTCGTAGTACACGGCGCGCGAGAGGCGCGCCGAGAGTCCTTCCGCCACCACGAGGTAAGGCACCTGTTCGCCGAGATCGGGGTCCTCGGCGAGATAGAGCGGGTGCTCCGCATCCAGGGTGACGATGTGATCGACGTTGGTGCGGAAACTCAAGACCTGGGACTCGCCCGAGCCGGAACGGAAGACCTCAACCGCGAGGAACGGCACGTCCTCGACCTTGACCGGCAACGCCTCGTTCGGCAGCGCGACTTCGTAGCCGCCCGACTCGTTGCGGCGCAGCCGCGAGGCGAAGAGGCAGATCAGTTCCTTGCGGGTGAACGGGTCGCCGCCGAAGTACCAGGTGCCGCGGCGGTCGATGCGCAAGCCTTCGCCGGAAAGCGGATCGATCACGGCCGCCATCACGCGGCCGACTTCCCCCGACTCCGACTGCACCATCCCCGACCAACCCATCTCTTCCGTGCCTTTCACGCACCTACCCTGTGAGCGATATATGGGCATCGCCGGGGCCGCGCAAAGGCCCCGTGTCCGCACATGCACTGAAAAACCGGCGATTCGCCCCCCCGGACGATATGGCCGAATACCATGCCGTTTCTCATACTCCAGCGCAAGTCTCCGGTACGAAAGGCGCAGCTTTCCGCCGGTTTCCGGCGCGCCCGTCCGCCGCGTCTGCGCCATTCGACGGTACGTGGTTTCTGGACATATCCCCCCCGCTCGGCTATGGTCCGCCGCATTTTCCAGTGGACGGAGGGGAACCGCCATGAACTTTCACGCCATCGCCGAGCAGGCGATCGCCAAGCAGCCGCTCAGCCGTGAGCAGGCTTTGAGCGTGCTGGGGGCCGCCGAAGCCGACACGATGGACATTCTCGGCGCGGCCTACCGCGTGCGCCGCCACTTCCGCGGCAACCGCGTCCACGTGCAGCTCCTGAGCAACGTCAAGTCCGGCCTCTGCGGCGAGGATTGCCACTACTGCTCGCAGTCGCGCGTGTCCGAAGCGCCGATCGAGAAGTACGCGCTGTGGCAGGCCGAGAAGGCGAAGGGCGAGGCCAAGCGCGCCACCGCGATGGACGCCAAGCGCTACTGCATGGCGCTCTCGGGCGGCCAGCCGACCGACCGCGAGATCGACCGCCTCGCCGACATGATCCGCGAGATCAAGTCCGAGACCCCGATCGAAATGTGCCTCTCGATCGGCTTCCTGTCGCTCGAACAGGCGCAGAAGCTGAAGGCCGCGGGCCTCGACCGGATCAACCACAACCTCAACACCTCCGAGCGCCACTACCCGAACATCTGCACCACGCACACCTACGCCGACCGGGTGAAGAACCTGATGACGGCGAAGGAAGCGGGCCTGTCGATCTGCTCGGGCGGCATCATCGGCCAGGGCGAGGAAGACGACGACATCTTCGACATGTTCGACGCGCTGCGCGCGATCGAGCCGAAGTCGATCCCGCTCAACTTCCTTATCCCGGTGAAGGGCACGCCGTTCGCCGACCTCGACACCAAGCTCACCCCGAACAAGTGCCTGCGCGCGCTCTCGCTGCTGCGTTTCATGCACCCGGACGTGGACCTGCGCGTCGCCGGCGGCCGCGAGTACCACCTGCGCTCGCTGCAGCCGCTCTCGCTCTACGCCGCGAACTCGATCTTCGTCGAAGGCTACCTCACCACCGGCGGCCAGGAGACTCCGGAAGCGATCCGGATGATCACCGACATGGGCTTCGAGCTGGAGCTGGAATCGGCGAGCGAGGATTCGCTCGGCGACGAAGCCGCCGCGTGAGCGGAGGCCGTCCGATGACACCCGAACAGGCGCTCGAGGATCTCACCCGCAAGGGGCTGCTGCGCGAGCTGCACGCCCTGCCGGACAACCGCGGGCGCCTCGTCATCGACGGCGAAACCTGGCTCAACTTCTCGTCCAACGACTACCTCGACCTCGGGCACCATCCGGCGCTGATCGCCGCCTCGGTGCACGCGGTCGAGGAACTCGGCTGCACCGCCGCGGGCTCGCGGCTGGTCTCCGGCCACCTCGACCTCCACGCCCGCTTCGAGGAACAGGCCGCGGCGCTGCTCGGCACCGAGACCGCGCTGCTGTTCGGCTCGGGCTTCCTCACCAACCTCGGCGCCGTGCCCGCGCTCGCCGGCGACAAGGCGACGATCTTCTGCGATCGTCTCAACCACGCCAGCCTGATCGACGGCATCCGGATGTCGGGGCTGAAGTGGCACCGCTACCGCCACAACGACACCGACCATCTCGACGAACTCCTCGCCAAGCACCCCGCCGCCGATGGCGAGACCCGCCTGGTGATCTCGGATTCGGTGTTCTCAATGGACGGCGACGTCGCCCCGCTCGCCGAAATCGCCGCGGTCGCACGCCGCCACGGCGCGCTGCTGATGATCGACGAGAGCCACGCGATCGGCGTGATGGGCCCGAACGGCGCGGGACTGTGCGCCGAGCTCGGCCTCAAGCCCGACGCGATCACCTGCGGCATGGGCAAGGCGTTCGGCGGCTACGGCGGCTTCGTCGCGACCTCGAAGACCCTCGCCGCGCTGATCGTCAACCGCGCGCGCAGCTTCATCTATTCCACCGGCCTGCCGCCCGCCTGCGTCGGCGCGGGCATCGCCGCGCTCGACATGTTCGCCGCCACCAAGGGCGCGCTCGGGCAGGATGCGATGGCGCGCGCCGAACGGATGCACGGCCTGCTCGCCGGGGCGGGCTTCGAGATGCCGCCGTTCGCTTCGCCGATCCTGCCGGTGATGGTCGGCGACAACCACGCCGCCCAGGAATTCCAGCGCCGCCTCGCCGCGCGCCGCATCCTCTGCTCGGCGATCCGCCCGCCGACGGTGCCGCCGGGCACCGCGCGGCTACGCCTCACCGTCACCCGCGCGCACACCGAGGCCGACCTCCTCGCCGCGCGCGACGCCTTCGCCGAGGTCGCGCGCGAACTCGGGCTGCTGCCATGAGCGGCGCGCCGGGCATCGTCCTCTGCTCGGGCTGGTCCACCGGACCGGCGGCGTGGGACGGCGTGCTCGGCTGCCTGCCGCCGCTGCCGGTGGCGCACCTCGACTGGTGGCAGGGCCTCGCCGACCCGGCGGACGCCTTGAAGGCCGCCGCCGCGCAAGCCAACGCCAAGGCCGGACGCGACCCGGAGGCGGCGGTGATCGTCGCCGGATGGTCGCTCGGCGGCCAGATCGCCCTGCAGGCGGCGCTCGACGCTCCCGAGGCGATCTCCGACCTGATCCTGATCGCGACGCCGGTGCGCCTCCTCGCCGACGAAACCGGCCTCGGCACCGACGCCGCCGCGCTGCGCGCGATGCGCCAGGGCCTGCGCCGCAACGCCGACGCCATCGTCACCGCGTTCTGGGGCGAGGCGCTCGCGGGCGACCGCACCGGCTACGATCACGACGGGGTGTTCGGCATCCTCGCCGAGGTCGACGCCAAGACCCTCGATCTCGGCCTCGCCGCCCTCGAAAAGACCGACCTGCGCCGCCGCCTGCCGCAGATCGAAACCCCCGCCGTGGTGATCCAGGGCGACGACGACCGCATCGTCGGCGTGCACGCCGCGCAGCAGTTGGGCGACGGCCTCGCGCACGCCGCCGTGCTCGCGATTCCGGGCGCGAGCCACGCGCTGCCGCTCACCCACCCGCGGATGATCGCCGAGGTTCTCGGCGCGCTCGTCACGGCGCAGACCGGCGAGGCCGCCGGATGAGCGCGCAACTCGCGAAATCCGCCATCGGCGCGAACTTCTCCGCCGCCGCCGCGACCTACGACGGCTGGGCGGTGGTGCAGGCGCCCGCGGCGCAGAAGCTCGTCGACAGCCTCCCCGCCGGGTTCGCGCCGCGCACCGTGCTCGACGTCGGCTGCGGCACCGGCTCGCTCACCCGCCGCCTCACCGACCGTTTCCCCGGCACCCGCATCGCCGGGGTCGACCTCGCGCCGGCGATGGTCGACACCTGCCGCGCCGCGTGGCCGCGCCACTACTTCCTCTGCGGCGACGCCGAGGACTTCGACGCCGAGGGCAACGCCTTCGATCTCGTCGCCTCGTCGTTCGCGTTCCAGTGGTTCGCCGACAAGAAGGGCACCCTCGCCCGCTTCTCCCTCGCGCTGGTGCCGGGCGGCATTCTTGCCCTCGCTGTGCCGGTCGCGGGCACGCTCTACGAGCTTTCCGAAGCCCACGAGGCCGCGCTCGGCCGCCCGCTCGCGGCGCTCGACTACCCGCCCGCCGCCGATTACGTCGCCTGGGCCGAGACCGCCGGTCTCGCCGTCGTCGACGCGCCGGTGCGGCCGATGATCGTCCATTACCCCGACGCCCTCGCGGCGCTGAAGTCCTTCAAGGGCATCGGCGCGGTGTTCAAGGGCGGCGCCAAACCCCTCACCCCGCGGGAGGTCAACCGGCTCACCCGCACCTACGACGAGCGCTTCCGTGGCGAACACGGCGTTCCCGTCACCTACCAGGTTCTGACCCTGATCGCCCATAGCTGAATGAAGGACCGAGCCATGTTGAAAGGCTTCGTCGTCACCGGCACCGACACCGACGTCGGCAAGACCCACGCCACCGCTGCGCTGTGCCTGTGGCTGCGCGACCGCGGCGTCGCCGTCGCGCCGATGAAACCGGTGCAGACCGGCTCCACGCCCCTGCCCGGCGGCGGCTTCGTCGCCCCCGACCTGCAGTTCACCCTCGACCGCCTCGGCGACGCGCCCTCGACCACCGACCGCGCGCTGATGCAGCCGTTCTGCTACGGTCCGGCGTGCTCGCCGCACCTCGCGGTCGGCCCCGGCGAGCCCGAGCCGACGGTCTCGGCGATCGCCGCCGCCGCCAACCGCTTGGGCACCCGCGCGCCCGCCGTCGCGGTCGAAGGCGCGGGCGGCCTGATGGTGCCGCTCAACCGCCGCGAGACGATGATCGACCTGTTCGCCGCCCTCGCGCTGCCGGTGGTGCTGGTCGCGCGCGTCGGCCTCGGCACGATCAACCACGCGCTGCTCTCGGTCGAGGCGCTCAAGCGCCGCGGCATTCCTGTCGCGGGGGTGATGTTCAACGAGACCCGTCCGCAGAGCGACGACGACGCCTTCATCCGCGCCGACAACCCCGCCACCGTCGCCTACTTCGGCGAAGTGCCGGTATTCGGCACCCTGCCCTTCCTCCCCGAGACCTCGGCCGCCGCGCTGCTTGCCGCCGCGCGCGGTCTCGACGGCCTCGACCGCGCCTTCGCGCACCTCCTGCCGTAACGCCAAGGAGCCCGCCCATGTCCTCCGACCTTCTCGCCCGCGACCGCAACGTCATCTGGCACCCGTTCACCCAGGCGCTCACCGCGCCCGAGCCGATCGTCGCGTCCTCGGCGAACGGCGTCGAGATCACCGACGCCGACGGCAACGTCATCCTCGACATGATCTCGTCGTGGTGGGTCAACCTCCACGGCCACGCCCACCCGGCGATCGCCGACGCGATCGCGCAGCAGGCGCGCACGATGGAGCAGGTGATCTTCGCCACCTGCACCCACGAGCCCGCCGTCGCGCTCGCCGAGGGCGTCGTCGGCCTGCTGCCCGCCAAGCTCACCCGGATGTTCTACTCCGACAACGGCTCCACCGCCGTCGAGGTGGCGCTCAAGATCGCCCTCCAGTACTTCCGCAACCGCGGCGAGACCAAGCGCACCCGCTTCGTCGCGATGGACGGCGCCTACCATGGCGACACCGTCGGCGCGATGTCGGCGGGGGTGAGCTGCGGCATCTTCGACGTCTGGGGCGAGATGCTGTTCACCGTCGATTCCATGCCCAACGCCCCGACCTGGGACGGCGACGAGGACGTCGCGGCCAAGGAAGAGAAGGCCCTCGCCGCGCTCGACGCCTATCTCGACGCACACGGCGACGAGGTCGTCGCCGCGATCGTCGAGCCGCTGGTGCAGGGCGCGGGCGGAATGCGGATGTGCCGCCCGGCGTTCCTCAAGGCGTGGGTGGAGAAGCTCCAAGCGGCGGGCGCACTGATCGTGTTCGACGAGGTGATGACCGGCTTCGGCCGCCTCGGCGACCTGTTCGCCTGCCTCAAGGCCGACGTGGAGCCGGATTTCGTCTGCCTCTCCAAGGGCATCACCGGCGGCTTCATGGCGATGGCGGCGACCGTCACCACCGAGGAGATCTACGCCGCGTTCCTCTCCGAGGACACCTCGAAGGCGTTCCTGCACGGCCACTCCTACACCGCCAACCCGCTCGGGTGCGCCGCCGGCGTCGCCTCGCTGAAGCTGCTCCTCACGCCCGAATGCGGGCGGCAGCGCGCCTTCATCGAAAGCTTCCACCGCGCCGCGCTCAAGGAGATCGCGAAGCTGCCGGGGGTGAAGAAGCCGCGCGTGATGGGCACGATCGCCGCCTTCAACCTCGATCCGGGCGGCGCGGAACGCGGCCTCGGCGCGGCGGTCGGGCTCAAGCTCAAGGAGTTCTTCAAGGGCGAGAACATGCTGATCCGCCCGCTCGGCAACGTCGTCTACCTGCTGCCGCCCTACTGCGTCACCTTCGACCACCTGTCGCGGGCGTGGGACAGCATCGAGCGCGGCGTCAAGGCGGTGAGCGCCTGAGGTTTCCCTCACCTACGGGTTGCGTCCGGGGGGCTGCCGACCCCACATCTAAAGTATCGCGGGCGCGCCTCGCGCGGTGCCCGGAACGTTTGGGAGATGAACCATGAGCGCAACAACTCTGAGTATCCAAGGTATGCGTTGCCAGGGTTGCGCCGAGAAAGTCGAACGCGCGCTGCGCGACGTCCCCGGCGTCGCCACCGTGGCCGTTGATCTCGATCACAACACCGCCATCATCGAGGGCGGCGGCGCGCCCGGAAACTTGGTGAGCGCGGTGCAGACCGCCGGTTTCACCGCGAGCGTCGTACCGGACGTGCAGCAGAATCCGAGCATCGTCTGAGCACCATTCAGGGCGGGGAATTCCCCGCCCTTCGCTTTTTTCGGGGTTGCGCCACCCCCGGACGCGTGCCCACATAGCGAACCGAACTCTTTCCAGACTCCGAGTGAACCCACGATGGCCACAGCCTTGCACCTCGGCGTCACCGGGATGAGCTGCGCGGGCTGCGCCGCCAACGTCGAGCGCGCCCTCACCAAGCTGCCCGGCGCGCGCGACGTCTCCGTCAATTTCGCCCTCGCCACCGCCGAGCTCACCCTCGACCCGCCCGCCAACGCCAACCAGGCGGTGCAGGCGGTGCGCGACGCGGGCTACGACGTCTCCACCCGCACCGTCGCCCTCGACATCGAGGGGATGAGCTGCGCCGGGTGCGCCGCCGCGGTGGAAAAGGCGCTCAAGTCCGCACCCGGCGTCGTCGACGCGCGGGTCAACTTCGCCCTCAACTCCGCCGAGGCCGACCTCGCCGACGCCGACCCGCGCGCCCTGGTCGCGGCGGTCGAGGCGGCGGGCTACGGCGCGCACGTCCGCACCGGCGCGGAGAGCGCGCCCGCCGAGCCCAAAGCCGACGGCCGCCCCGGCCTGATGCTGCTGATCTCCGCCCTGCTCTCCCTGCCGTTCCTCGTCGCGATGGCGGCGATGCTCGCGGGCCTGCCGCCGCTGCTGCCGCCGCTCGCGCAGTGGGCGCTGGCGACGCCGGTGCTGCTGGTGTGCGGCTGGCGCTTCCACCGGGGCGCGGTCAAGGCGCTCTCCCACGGCGCGGCGAACATGGACGTGCTGGTCTCGCTCGGCACCACCGTCGCCTACCTGTTCAGCCTGTGGCTGATGGCGAGCGCGCCCGCGGGCACGCACCCGCACCTCTACTTCGAGGCGGCGGCGCTGATCGTCACCCTGGTTCTGTTCGGCAAGTGGCTCGAGGACCGCGCCAAGAAGGGCGCGACCGCGGCGATCCGCGCGCTGATGGCGCTGCGCCCCGAGGACGCCCTGATCGAGCGCGGCGGCGTCGAGACCCGCGTCGCGATCGCCGAGGTCGCGATCGGCGACGTCGCCGTGGTCAAGCCGGGCGAGCGCATCCCGGTCGACGGCGAAATCGTCGCGGGCGCGACCGAGGCCGACGAATCCCTGATCACCGGCGAAAGCCTGCCGGTCGCCAAGGCCGTGGGCGACGCCGTCGTCGCCGGGTCGATCAACGGCTCGGGGCTGATCCGCGTGCGCGCCGCGCGCATCGGCGCCGACACCACGCTGTCGCGCATCGTCGCCCTGGTCGCCGCCGCGCAGGGCGGCAAGGCGCCGATCCAACGCCTCGTCGACAAGGTCGCGGCGGTGTTCGTGCCGGTGGTGGTGGGCGTCGCCCTGACCACCTTCGCCGCCTGGCTGATCGCCGGAGCCGGGCTCGAACACGCGGTCACTGCGGCGGTTTCGGTGCTGGTGATCGCCTGCCCGTGCGCGCTCGGCCTCGCCACCCCGGCGGCGCTCGTCGCGGGCACCGGCGCGGGCGCGAAGGCGGGCATCCTGATCCGCGACATCGAAACCCTCGAACGCGCCGACGCGGTCGACACCGTGGTGTTCGACAAGACCGGCACCCTCACCGAAGGCAAGCCCAGGGTGGTCGCGGTCGCGGCGCTCGGCGACGAGGCCGAGCTGGTGCGCCTCACCGCCGCCGCGCAGAAGGGCTCCGAACATCCGCTCGCCAAGGCGATCCTCGCCCACGCGGGCGAGGCCGCCGACCTGCCGCCGGTTTCCGACTTCCGCGCCGTCGGTGGCGCGGGCCTCACCGCCACCGTCGCCGGGCGCAAGCTCGCGGTCGGCACCGCGGCGCTGCTCGAAGGCGAAGGCGTCGACGCCGCGCCGCTCGCCGAGCGCGCGCGCGACTGGCGCGAAAACGGCTGGAGCGTCGCCTTCGTCGCCGCCGACGGCGCGCCGCTCGGCGCGTTCGCGATGGCCGACACGCCGCGCCCCGAAACCCCCGACGCGGTGCGGGCGCTCAAGGCGCGCGGCATCGCCCCGTGGATGCTCTCGGGCGACAGCCCCGAGGCGACCGCGCGCATCGCCGCCGATCTCGGCATCGCCGACTTCGCGGGCGGCGCGCGCCCCGAGGACAAGGCCCGCCGCGTCGCCGAACTGCGCGCCCAGGGACACACCGTCGCGGTCGTCGGCGACGGCGTCAACGACGCCCCCGCGCTCGCCGAGGCCGATGTCGGCATCGCCGTCGGCTCGGGCACCGACGTCGCGATGGAGACCGCCGGCATCACCCTGATGCGCCCCGATCCGCGCCTCGTCGCCGCCACCTTCGCGATCGCCCACGCCACCCGCCGCACCATCCGCCAGAACCTGTTCTGGGCGTTCGCCTACAACGTGATCGGCATTCCGGTGGCGGCGCTCGGCTATCTGCATCCCTCCATCGCCGCCGCGGCCATGGCCTTCAGCTCGGTCAGCGTCGTCGGCAACGCCCTGCGCCTGAAAGGCTGGCGCCCGCCGCAGGACACCCCCACTCCGCCAGCCGAGAGTGCACCATGAGCCTTGCCGAACGGATCCGGGCGGAGATCGCCGCCGAACAGGACGACCTCGTCGCGCTCCGCCGCGACATCCACGCCCACCCCGAAACCGGCTTCGAGGAAAAGCGCACCGCCGCCCTCGTCGCCGAACGGCTGAAGGCCTGGGGCCTAGAGGTTGAGGAAGGGATCGCCGGAACCGGCGTGGTCGGCACGCTCAAGGGCAAGCGCCCCGGCAACCGCGCGATCGGCCTGCGGGCGGACATGGACGCGCTCCACATCACCGAGACCAGCGGCGTGCCGCACGCCTCCACCCATACCGGCAAGATGCACGCCTGCGGCCACGACGGCCACACCGCGATGCTTCTCGCCGCCGCGCGCCACCTCGCCAAGGACCCGGATTTCGCCGGTACCGTGCACTTCATCTTCCAGCCCGCCGAAGAGGGCCTGGGCGGCGCGCGGGTGATGATCGAGGAAGGCCTGCTCGACCGCTTCCCGATCGACGCGGCCTACGGGATGCACAACGCGCCGGAGAGCGAGGTCGGCACCTTCGCCCTGCGCCCCGGCCCGATGATGGCCGCCGCCGACACCTGGACCGCCACCTTCACCGGCACCGGCGGCCACGGCGGCGCGGCGGCGCACCTCTCCACCGACCCGACGATCCCGGCGGCGCACTTCGTCCTCGCGGTTCAGGGAATCATCGGCCGCAGCGTCGCGGCAATCGACACCGCGGTGCTCTCGGTCGGCCACATCGGCGCGGGCGACTACAACTCGCCCAACATCATCCCCTCGAAGGTGGTGGTGCGCGGCACCGCGCGCAGCTACCGCCCCGAGGTTCGCGACATTCTCGAAAACCGCCTTAAGGAAGTCGCCGCCGGTTGCGCCGCGACCCACAACTGCGGCGCCGATCTCCACTACCTCCGCCGTTATCCGCCGCTCATCAACGCCGCCACGCAGACCGACATCGCGGTCGAGGTCGCGGCGGGTCTGGTCGGGCGCGCGAACGTCGACGACGACCTGCCGCCGCGCACCGGCGCGGAGGACTTCTCGTTCGTGCTGGAGCGGGTTCCGGGCGCGATGATCTTCATCGGCAACGGCAGCCCGGAGCGCGGCCTGCACACCCCGGTCTACGACTTCAACGACGACATCCTCGCCCTCGGCGCGACCTACTGGGCGATGCTCACGCGACGGGAACTGGCGGGTTGACCGTCGCGTCGCGTTCGGTGCGGTTGCGGCCGCCGCGCTTGGCGCGGTAGAGCGCCGCATCGGCGCGACCGATCAGGGCCTCGGCATCCTCGCCGAGGCCGTGCTGCGCCACGCCGACGCTCACGGTGAGCGCGATGGTGACGCCGCCCGCGAGCACCAGCGGCGTTGCCGCCACCGCCTCGCGCGCCTTTTCCGCCACCGTCACGGCGTCGTCGACGCCGCAATCCTCGAGCAGCAGCAGGAATTCCTCGCCGCCCCAGCGGCAGAGGCCGTCGCCCGCGCGCACCGCGCCGCGCAGGCGGTCTGTCACCGCGACCAGCACCGCGTCGCCGACCGCATGGCCGTGCGCGTCGTTGATCGCCTTGAAGTGGTCGATGTCGAAGAACGCCAGCGACAGCGGCTTGGGGTCGCGGCGCGCGCGCTCCGCCGCCTGGGCGAACACCACGCCGAAGGCGAGGCGCGAGAGCGCGCCGGTGAGGGTGTCGGTAGCGGCGAGGGTTTCGAGGCGGCGGTGCGAGCGCCGCACCAGAAGCGCGCTCAGCAGCGTCACCACCAGCGTCGCGGCCAAGCCGATGCCGAGGCCGCGCCACAGGCCGCGCTGCGCCCCGGCGAGCGCGACGGTGCCGTTCTGCTCGACGAGGAGGTACCAGTCGAGGTCGGGAATGAAACGGCTGTTGACGAAGATCGTCTCGCCGCCACGCTCGTACTCGTAGCTGCCCTGGTCGTGCGAAAGCAGATCGTCGGCGACGCTGCGGATGCCCGGCCGCTTGCGGATGTCGGGTTCGTCCGCGTCGTAGGTGCGGCCGTAGAGGCGCAGGATGCCCTGGCGGTCGACGAAGGTGACGGTGCGGTGGTACTCGCTCTCGTAGCGTTCGACGAGCTGCTTGACCGTGTTCGCCTGCAGGCCGATGCCGATCGCGCCGATGAAGTTGCCGGCGTAGTCGAGGACACGGTAGTTGATGAAGATCGTCATCGTGTCTTCGTGCGCCATGTCGGGATCGACGTTGGTCTCGTAGGGCCGCTCCATCGCGCGCACGCGGTAGAACCACACGTCGCGCGGCTCGTCGGGGTGCACCGCTTTGAGCACGCCTTTCGACTGGTAGTAGACGTTGGTGCGGTCGGAAACGAAGAACGCGGTGAAGGCGTCGTACTTCTGCTGGATTTCCTTGAGGTAGCGGACCATCCGCCCGGGATCGCGCTCGCCGTCGAGCACCCAGTCGCGGACGAAGGTGTCGTGCGCCATCAGGGAGGAGACGAAGACCGGCTTGAGCAGGTCCTGCTGGATCTCGGAATAGAGCGTGTCGCTGGTCAGCGGCAGGTCGCTTTTCACGATGGTGTCGCGCACCCACGCCCGGGCGACGTAGTAGTTCGCGAACGTCAGGCCGAGGAAGCCGGCCAGCACCACCGCCACGATCAGGGCGACGATGCGCGTCTTCGCCACACCCTCCATCCCCGACTGGGAAGGGCCGACCAACGGTGCAGAACGGCGACGCGGCGAAACCATGGAAAAATCAAATGAACTGGGCTGTTCCGGACCCCGGGAGGGTACGGCGGCGGTGGCGCGGCTGTCCAGGCAAATCGCCTTCAAGAATACATGTGCACTGGTTGACGGAATTATTCAAAAATCGCAGACTGTACTGGGGATTTAGAGGAATTGCCGCGATGCGCCGGAATTTGCGCGGTCCGGGGGGCCTTCCGGGTCGACACCGTCCGCCGCACCCGGCTACGGGGGAATTCAACTCATGTTTAAGTCCTTGTCGATCCAGGTGAAGCTCCTCGTTTTGAGCCTCACCTTCTTCCTGCCGATCGGTCTGCTCACCTACCAATACCTCGACCGCACCAGCGGCAATCCGGCGCTGGAAGCGCACCACGCGGGCGACCTCGTCCTGTCGCTCGGGGTCATCGTGGTGTCGTTCGCGGTGTCGGTGTGGATCGGCCGCTCGATCTCGCGCCCGATTCACGACATTTCCGACGCCCTCGCGGTGTGCGCCAAGGCGGACTACGACGTCCACGTGCCGCACACCGACCGCAGCGACGAAATCGGCGTGATCGCCGTCGCGGTCGACACCTGGCGCAAGAACGCGATCGTGCGCCGCAACGCCGCCCTCGAAATGGAGCGCGAGCGCAAGGCGCGCGAGGCGCGCGCACAGCGCATCGAGGCGCTTTCGGTCGAGTTCAACGAGCGGATGCGCACCAACATCTCGCGCTTCCTCGATGCCGCGACCGGCCTCGAAAACACCTCGACCTCGATGTCGGAGGTCGCCGAGCGCACCTCGAACCAGACCACCGCGGTCGCGGGCGCGGCGCAGGACAGCTCGCACAGCGTCGATTCGGTCGCGGCGGCGACCGAGGAGATGAGCATGTCGATCGCCGAGATCGCGCGCCGCATCGAGGAGGCGGACGCGATCGTCAAACGCGCCGCCGACCAGACCGCCCACGCCGAAAGCCTCGTCGCCAGCCTCGAACAGACCGCGCTCAAGATCGGCGAGGTGGTGCAGATGATCTCCGACGTCGCCAACCAGACCAACCTCCTCGCCCTCAACGCCACGATCGAGGCGGCGCGTGCGGGCGAAGCGGGCAAAGGGTTCGCGGTGGTCGCGGGCGAGGTCAAGAACCTCGCCAACCAGACCGCCAAGGCGACCAGCGAGATCGCCGCGCAGATCGGCGCGGTACAGGACGCCAGCCGCACCACCGCGAACGAGATCGGCGCGATCTCCGAGATCATGGGTTCGGTGACCTCGATCACCGCCTCGGTCGCGGCGGCGGTGGAGCAGCAGCAGGCCACCACCGCGGACATCGC